>NZ_JBDQQT010000009.1:0-210626 GCF_039888625.1 Pseudomonas sp. CAU 1711 | reverse complement strand
CGCTATCGAACCTGTGGATGGTGCGTCGACATTTGCTGGCGAATGCAGGAGAGGTGCGTCTGTAATACGGAAAATGGCTGCCGCGAGGTGCTTGCGGCGGCCAGAAACACCGAAATGAGCGAGCCATCTGGTCGATTTTGACCCACTGGCCGCTTTCAAAGTTGGCGAAGGCCGAAGTCAGCCAGAAAAACCGGTCTAGTTCAGACCTTCCCTAGTACTACAGAGTTTCCGCTAACTCCGACGCCGCATTTTTCGCCTTCCCGGCGAGTTACTTTCTCTTTGCTTGTGCAAAGAGAAAGTAACCAAAGAGAAAGCACACCCGACATCCGGGTCTCGCTGCGCGAGACTCCCCTCGCTCCATCATTGCTCCAGGGGCCCGCCGCGAAGGGCCATCCATGGCCCATCGCGTCTCTCGCGGCATCCATGCCGCTCAACCCCTTACACAACGATTCCACTCAGCCTCCTGACGGGACCCGATCCCGGCCCGAGCTTTGGGTGTACTGGTGAAGCTGTGGTGGTGGCGTTTGGGTTTGTTGGTGTGGGTTGGATGTTCTGGATGGTTCCCACGCTCCGCGTGGGAACCCCTCCGGGGACGCTCTGCGTCCCGCAGACGCGGAGCGTCTGTGGCTGCGTGCCCACGCGGAGCGTGGGCACGATCACGGACTGAACCGTAGGGTGGGCAACCGCGTAGCGTTGCCCACCATGGGCGCGGCTGGTGGATAAGCCGCAAGCGGCGTTATCCACCCTACGGTGAGGTGGTTCGGTGATATTGGGCAAACCGACGACGCCGAGCTGCCTGAAACGCGAAACCCTCATGCGCGCAGACTCCCCGTCAGCAGGCCGAGTGGAGGTGTTGCGCAGGGAGACGAGCCGCATGGATGCGGCGAGAGGCTTAAAGGGCCATGGATGGCCCTTGTAAGCCGGCCCCCGGAGCGGCACCGGAAGGAGGGGAGTCGAGCGCAGCGAGACCCGGATGTCGGGGTGCGCTTTCTTTTGCTTACTTTTCTTTGCGCAAACAAAGAAAAGTGAGGCGCCGTGCAAGGCGCAACCTGTAGCCGAAAGCCGAGGAAAGCGCTTCGAGAAAACAGCAGAGCCTGGGCCACCAGAAAAGAAGCACGTTAGGTGATCAATCGCGGCAACTACCACAGCCATGAACAACGCATCCCTGCATATCGAATACCACGACCTTACCGCCAACTACTGGCCCAACGCCATCCCCCAAAAGTCGTCCCCCCCTACAGGAACGCTCTGGTAAAACCTCTCACAGGTATCAAGGAGGCACCTCGATGAGCGACCCATTCACGCTGGACCTGCACACCTACCTCAACCGCCTGGGCTACAGCTCGGCGCCGCCACCCACCCTGGCCACCCTGCGCGAACTGCAGGCCCGGCACATCGCCGAATTCCCCTTCGAAACCCTCGCCAACCTGCTGCATACGCCGGTGCACGTCGACCCGGCCACCGTGCAGGACAAACTGCTGCGCCAGGGCCGGGGGGGCTACTGCTTCGAACTCAACCAACTGTTTCTCCTGCTGCTGCAGGCCCTGGGCTTCGAGGCGAGTGGCCTGACCGGGCGGGTGGTGATGAACCAGCCCGAAGACGTGTTGCCCGCCCGAACCCACCTGCTGGTGCTGGTGACCATCGACCGCGTGCGCTACATCGCCGATGTCGGCTTCGGCGGCATGGTGCCGACCGGCCCGCTGCTGCTCGACAGCCAGGAGCAACAGGAGACCCCGCACGAACCTTTCCGCCTGAGCCTGGTGGACGGCACCTACACCCTGCATGCGCTGGCGGCCGATGGCTGGCGCAGGTTGTACCTGTTCGACCTGCAGCCTCCCGCCGAGATCGACTACGAGGTGGGCAGCTGGTACGTCTCCACCCACCCGGACTCGCCGTTTCTCGGCCAGTTGCTCGTCGCCCGAGCCGGCCATCGCCAGCGCAAGACCCTGAACAACGGCAGCTTCGCCATCCACCGCCTGGGCGAGCCCAGCGAGCGGGTGCAGTTGCCGGATGTCGACGCGGTGCTGCAGGTGCTGCGCGAGGAGTTCGCCATCCGCGTGCCCGAGCATCCCCAGTTGCGAGGCGCGCTGGAGCGGATGCTCGCCGACGCCAAAGCTCGCCAATAGCCGAATGCTGTTCACTTAGTGGCATCGCGGCCACGGCCGGACTTTTCTGGGTTCAGGTCTGCGGCTGTTGTTCTCCCTCTCCCCCTGGGAGAGGGCTGGGCGGGCCGCGGGCGGATGAGGGACTCGCCGAAACACCCTCACCCCCAGCCCCTCTCCCGGCGGGAGAGGGGAGCACTTAGGGCACCTTTTACCGGGACAACATCCAAACGAGGGCATTGCGCAGTGTGTCCTCAGGCAGACACAAGCCAGAAAAACGCCGCGGCACTGTAAAGAGGTCGCGGCGTTTTCTTAAGTGAACAGCATTACGCCAATAGCCGGCAAAACTCTGCGCCCCGCAGACGCGGAGCGTGAGCACGATCACGACTGGCCACGCCATGGCTGAGAACTCGGTCAGAGCTAGCTAACCCAGCGCGCCTGCCGCACCACCATATGCACGAAGCCGTTGTCGCTCGGCGTGCGATAGGCACCGATGGCCCCCAGGTGCTTGGCCATCACCGCCGTCATCTCCCAGCCATCGGCCGGCTCCGCCGCCCAGATGGCGCAGGCCAGCTTGAGCAGGCCCAGCGATTCGCCCAGCTCGCGGATGGCGCGCGAGCCGGAGCGTACCGGCTCCAGTAGCGAGTCGTTGGCCCAGGCCCACATCCAGGTGTCGGACTGGCTGGAGAAACTGCCGACGAAATCGATATCGCATTCCAGCACCGGCTTGCCGCCATTGGAGAACACCAGGGTGGCGTTCTCCTGGTACCAGTCCCAGCGCTCGTACTCGCCGATACCGTAGGCCTCCATGAAGCTGGCCTGGCGTTCCTGCAGGTACGCGAAGCTGTCGCCGATCAGCTCGGCCAGGGACTCTTCGTCCTGCCGCCAGTTGCGCTCGCGGATGTCGCAGTAGCATCTGGCGCAGACCATCTTGATGCCGGCGAAGGCCTCGGAGCGCTCGTTCCATTCGCCCTCCCGCTCCAGCACGGCGTCGCACTGGTCGCACCAGGCATCCGGATAGGCGTCGTCGGGTTGCTCCGGGTCGTGGCCGACATTGAATCCCTGGTTAGCTCCGGCATGCAGGTGCTGGCAGATGAAGGTGGCGGGGCCGGTCCCGTGCTCACCACATTCAACGGATAGCTCTTCGTCGATCATGTTCTTTCCTTGTGAGAGGTTGCCACAGGGGCATTAGGCTGAGGAGCGGGCAGTCAAATATGTTTCAGCAGGCTCCGTTCCGGCTGCTTCGGGTCGTAATACACCCGCACCCGCTGCCCCACCGGGTATTCCGCCAACTCCCGCCGGGCGTTTTGCTCGAAGCCGTACTTGGTCGGCCGGATACGCAGGCGATGACCGGTGTAGTTGACCCCACCCACGCTGTACGAATACTGCACCCGCACCTCGTACTCGTAGCGGTTTCCTCGCCAGCCTTTCTCCGTCGAGGTCTTGTGACTGCTGGCGATGCGTGAGGCGATGATCACCCCCTCGGTGGTTGGCCAGTCGCGCGAGTCGCCCATCTCCAGCGCCTGCTGGATGCCGAAATACAGCATTGCGCCGAGGGTCAGGGCGTAGAGCAACTTCTTCATCGCGTGTCAGGTCGTCTCTGTTGAGGGATGCCGACCTTAGCGAAGTGCCCATGCGCCGCCTAGTCCCGGCCGAGACAGGCGCCGGCGGCCGGGGTTGCACGATCAACTATCCTCAAAGGTGACAGCCGCCGCAGAGCAGTACAGCGCAGTCGCGGCGGCGCCAACCGGCTCGCGAGGTGATGCCATGCGCCACCCACTCGCCTGCACCCTGACCCTGGCCCTGCTGCTGATCGTCAGCGAGGCCCTGGCCGGCGCTGGCCCGGTACTGGTGCTGGAAGTGCAGGGGCCGATAGGCCCGGCCAGCAGCGACTACCTGGTGCGCGGCCTGGCCCATGCCGAGGAGCAGGGCGCGCAACTGGTGGTGCTGCGCATGGACACTCCCGGCGGGCTGGACAGTGCCATGCGCGAGATCATCAAGGCCATCCTCGCCAGCCCGGTACCGGTGGCCACCTTCGTTTCCCCCAGCGGCGCGCGGGCGGCCAGCGCCGGCACCTACATCCTCTATGCCAGCCATGTGGCGGCCATGGCCCCGGGCACCAACCTGGGCGCGGCCACGCCGGTGCAGATCGGCGGCATGCCGGCGGCGCCCAAGCCTGGTTCGCCCAAGTCCGAAGACGAGAAGAGCGAGCCGACCGCCGATGAGAATGCCGCGGCGCTGACGCGCAAGCAGGTCAACGATGCCGCCGCCTATATCCGCGGCCTGGCGCAGCTGCGCGGGCGCAACGTGGAATGGGCAGAGCAGGCGGTGCGCGAGGCGGTCAGCCTGAGCGCCGAAGAGGCGCTGCAGCAGCAGGTGATCGATTATCTGGCCGCCGACCTGCCGGCGCTGCTCAAGCAACTGGACGGCAAGCGCCTCAAGCTGGCCGGCGGCGAGCGTGTGCTGCAAACCGCCGGCGTGGTACCGACCGAACTGGCGCCGGACTGGCGCACGCGCCTGCTGGCGGTGATCACCAACCCCAGCGTGGCGCTGATCCTGATGATGATCGGGGTGTACGGGCTGCTCTTCGAGTTCAGCAACCCGGGCACCGGCATCGGCGGGGTGGTCGGCGGCATCTGCCTGATCCTCGCGCTCTACGCCCTGCAGCTGCTGCCGGTGAACTACGCCGGCCTGGCGCTGATTCTGCTGGGCATCTGCCTGATGGTGGCCGAGGCCTTCCTGCCCAGCTTCGGCATACTCGGCCTGGGCGGGGTGGTGGCCTTCGTGTTCGGTGCGCTGATCCTGATCGACACCGAGGCGCCCGGCTTCGGCATTCCGCTGGGCCTGGTGCTGGCGGTGGCGGCGCTCAGCGGCCTGTTGATCCTCGGCATTGTCGGCCTGGCGCTGCGCGCGCGCCGGCGTGCCCAGGTGGCCGGCGACGCCGGGCTGGTCGGCAGCTTGCTGGAGGTGGCCGGGCTGCAGGCGGGCGATCCGCAGCTCGGCTGGGTACGCTGGCAGGGCGAGAACTGGCAGGTGCGCGGCGACCGCCCGCTCAGGGCCGGCCAACGGGTACGGGTGCTGGCGCGCGACGGCCTGCGCCTGAACGTGAGCGCGGTGGACGACGAGCCGCCGCAAGGAGATCGAGCATGATGCTTCCCTATGGTTTCGCCCTGTTCCTCATCCTGCTGGCGCTGGTGGCCTCGGCGCTGCGCATCTTCCGCGAGTACGAGCGCGGCGTGGTATTCACCCTCGGGCGCTTCTGGAAGGTCAAGGGGCCGGGGCTGGTGGTGATCATCCCGGTGATCCAGCAGGCGGTGCGGGTGGACCTGCGCACCGTGGTGCTGGACGTGCCGCCGCAGGACGTGATCACCCGCGACAATGTGTCGGTGAAGGTCAACGCGGTGATCTATTTCCGCGTGCTGGACGCGCAGCGGGCGATCATCCAGGTCGAGGACTTCCACGCCGCCACCAGCCAGCTGGCGCAGACCACCCTGCGCGCGGTGCTCGGCAAGCATGAGCTGGACGAGCTGTTGGCCGAGCGCGAGCGGCTCAACGCCGATATCCAGCAGGTGCTGGACGCCGCCACCGACGCCTGGGGCATCAAGGTGGCCAATGTGGAGATCAAGCACGTCGACCTCAACGAGTCGATGATCCGCGCCATCGCCCGCCAGGCCGAGGCCGAGCGCGAACGGCGGGCCAAGATCATCCACGCCGAGGGTGAGCTGCAGGCCTCGGAGACGCTGATGCGCGCCGCCGAGATGCTGGCCCGCCAGCCCGGCGCCATGCAGCTGCGCTACATGCAGACGCTGGGCAGCATCGCCGGCGACAAGAGCTCGACCATCGTCTTCCCGCTGCCGCTGGAGATGCTGAAGGGGCTGATCGAGCCGGATGGCAAGGGCTGAACGTGGGAGGAGGGCTGCCGGATGTAATCCGGGGGCGGACCCGACAGCCGCCCGCTACGGCTACCGTCGGGCGCGGCGGGATATGAGCCCACCCTCTCTCGCAGGCGGGAGAGGGGAGCAATCTTCCCGGGTTGCATCCGGGCTACGACGGCATCCGGATCACGCCTCAGTCGTCGTAATGATAGCGATGGTAGTGACGATGATGCTTGCGCCAGTGCTTGTGGCCGTAGGGCTTCACCACGATCACGGGGGCGGGGCTGTAGTAGACCGGACGCGCTTCGTAGTACACCGGGCGCGGCTCGTAATAGACCACCGGCGGCGGGGCATGGTAGACAGGGGCGGGCTCGTAGACCCGTACCGGGCGCTGGCTGGCCAGCACGCCGCCGATGAGGGCGCCGGCCGCCACGCCTATGGCCACATCGCCGCTGTCGGCCGCCTGGGCCTGCTGTGCGCCGGCCAGGGCCAGGCTGGCGATCAGGCCGGTGATGAGGGGGATGCGCGAGCGCATGGTCGAAACTCCTGTGCGAGCCGGATGTTTCCGGTTACAGCGTTCGACTTCGCCGGCTCCGATAGGCTCCCGACGGCGATGTAAATCCTGTGTAAATCCGCGCTGCGGTGCTTCTCTCACCCCTCTCCCTGGGGTGAGGGTGGTTGTCCCGGCAAGGAGGAGCCCCCGCTACTGCCTGACCAACTCCACCCGGCGGTTCTGCGCCCGCCCGGCCTCGCTGCGGTTGTCCGCCACCGGGCGCTCCTGGCCGAAACCGGCGGCGGAGAGGCGTCGGGCCTCGATGCCGGCGGCCAGCAGGGCGTCCAGCACCGCCTGAGCGCGGCGCTCGGACAGGGCCTTGTTGTCCGCCGCCTGGCCAACGTCGTCGGTGTGGCCCTCGATAGCGATTCGCAGCTGCGGGGCGGCCTGCAGCATGGCGGCAACCTCCGCCACCGCCGCCTGGCCGTCGGCCTTGAGCTCGGCCTTGCCGGTGTCGAAGTTGAGGTAGAGGGCGACGAAACCGTTGCGTTCGAGCTCGTCGAGCAGCTGGTTGGCGGTCACCAGTTGCTGCATCACGGCGATCTCGACTATGGCCAGGCGATAGCTCTGGGTCGGCGCGCTGTAGATGCCCGGTTCGACCCGCACCCAGAACTCCTTGCCGCCGGTGAGCACCTTGAGCGTGGTCTCGCCGCCGTCGCCATCGGCGGGCAGGCGCTCGTAGATCACCTCGCCACCAATGGCCTTGATCGCGTTCTGGTAGTTGCGGATCAGCTGCAGCGGGCTGGGCTGGGTCTCGACGCTGTTGTGGAAGTAGAGGATCTGCGTGGCGTTGCCTTCCAGGCTGCGCCGCTGCGGCATGCCGTCCTGGCTGCCGATGGCGAAGTCGACGGCGTTGTAGTTGCGCTGGTATTCGCTGATGTACGAGGCCGGGTAGCGGTTGAGCAGTTCGTGATCCTTGCTGCCGGCGATGTCCTCGGCGGCCTGGAGCGGGGCGGGGGCGAGCAAAAGGCAGAGCAGGATGTGCAGCTTCATGGCGGCTCTCCTCGAGATGGTCCCCCCGTTTCACTCTAGTTCAGGGGGCTCTCTGCGGCTGTCCAGCGAGGAGAGCAATCAGCGGGAAATCTTCGGAGGCGGCTCCTTCTCCGCTTGAGTCGCCAGAGCCGTGATATTAATCTGCTGCCGCGCTCAGGGACGAACGCCAGTGGTGGTTTACCCCTCCTGCGGTCTCTGCTCGCTCAACCATCAGTGCATTAAAGGACTATCCAATGCGTCGTCTGCTGTGTCTTTCCCTGTTTTCCCTGCTGCTCACCGGCTGTGCCTCTTCCGCAAAGATCGAAGGCATGACCGTCGGTGAATCCCAGGCCCGTGGCAACACCTACTCCGCCTCTCTGCAGGACAACCTCCAGGTCGGCGAAGTCAAGGGTGGCCAGGAAACCAACCCGATGTGGACCTCCGAGATCGGTGGCGCCGAGTTCCAGGGTGCGCTCAAGCAGTCGCTGGACAATGCCGGCCTACTGAGCGACAACGGCGATGCGCCCTATGTCCTGACCGCCAATCTGGTGCGCGTGGACCAGCCGCTGTTCGGTCTGGATTTCGAAGTGACCAGTTCGGTGGAGTATGTGCTGGTGGACAAGGCCAGCGGTAAGGAGTTGTTCCGCGAGACCCTGCGGACCCCCTATACCGCGGGCGTGGGCGATGCCTTCATCGCGGTCAAGCGCCTGCGCCTGGCCAATGAGGGCTCGGCTCGCGAGAACATCTCGGCGCTGCTCAAGCGTCTGAGCGCTCTGAACATCGAGGCCAAGCAGGTCTCGCTGAATCAGTGATCTCTCCGGGCGAGGCAGCCGCCTCGCCCATCCCCCGGCAAGTCATTTCTCCCATTTGTCCAATATGGCCTCCAGCTCACCGCTGGCGCGTACCTGTTCGAGGGCCTCGGCGAAGCGCGCGGCGCGCTTGCGGTCGCCCTTGGCGAAGGCGACGAAGCGCGGCATCTGCACCAGCGGGGTGGGTAGCATCCTCACCTGATCGTGGGCGCGCTGCTCCTGGACGAAGTAGAGCAGCTGGGTGCGGTCGCCGACTATCACGTCGATGCGCCCGGCCAGCAGCATGGACACCAGTTGGCGCGGGTTCTGCGCGCTGATGTCGCGGGCCAGGTCGGCCTTGTCGAAGCTGGACTCGTAGGCGTAGCCGCGTACCTGGCCGATGACGAAGGGGGTGAAGTCCTCGAGGCGCGTCCAGTCCTGCAGGGTGATCTTGTGGTTGGCCAGGAACACCGTGGAGCCGGTGCGCAGCGGCCCCACCAACTCGTACTGGGCCTGGCGCTCCGGCGTGCCGACGAACTGGAAGGCCATTTCCGCCTCGCCGCGTTCGAGCATGCGCTTGACCCGTTCCCAGGGATAGAGGCGCAGCTGGTAGTCGATGCCGGCCTGGCGCATCACCGCCGCGACCAGCTCGACATCCAC
This sequence comes from Pseudomonas sp. CAU 1711, assembly GCF_039888625.1. Classification (NCBI taxonomy): domain Bacteria; kingdom Pseudomonadati; phylum Pseudomonadota; class Gammaproteobacteria; order Pseudomonadales; family Pseudomonadaceae; genus Pseudomonas; species Pseudomonas sp. CAU 1711. Next base: position 201,676 of record NZ_JBDQQT010000009.1, on the reverse strand, counting down.
CCCGCGCGGGGTGTCGTTCTCCAGGGCCACGAAGCTGTAGGGGGCGAACTGTTCGTCGCCGACCACGCGCCAGGTCTCTGCGGCCAGGGGCTGGCCGAGCAGCAGTAGCAGGGCGAGGGCAAGGGTGCGCATGGGGGGCTCCGACTGGCGGCGAGGGGGTGCGCTCCTCTGCTCTCAGACTAGCCGCGTATCAGACCTTGCGCACGAACTCCGACTTGAGCTTCATCGCGCCAATGCCGTCGATCTTGCAGTCGATGTCGTGGTCGCCGTCGCACAGGCGGATGTTCTTCACCTTGGTGCCGACCTTGACCACCAGCGACGAGCCCTTGACCTTGAGGTCCTTGATCACGGTGACGCTGTCGCCGTCCTGCAGCAGATTGCCCACCGAGTCCTTGATCACCCGCTCGTCGTCGTCACTGCCGGTCGTCGCCGTGGCCGACCATTCGTGGGCGCATTCCGGACAGACCAGCAGCTCGCCGTCCTCGTAGGTGTATGCGGAGCTGCACTTGGGGCAGGGCGGCAGGGTGCTCATGGCGGTGTCTCGGTGCTGGCGGAAAAGGGCGCACATGCTAAAGGGTTTTGCCTTTCAGGTCGCGTGCCGGTAGCGCTGCGGGCGCACGGCTCGACCAGGCACCCAGCTGGATGGCGGTCAGAGCGCCAGTCTAGGGCGAGCGGCTACGCCAGAGGCGGGTGCTTCAGGGCGCGGCGTTGGGCTGAGGCCAGTTCAGGGTGCCGCTGTCGCTGAAGCGTTGCGTGCCGAGCAGCCCGCCGCCGAGCTTGCCGCGCAACTCGTAGGGCAGGCCACGGGCGTCCCGATAGCCGGCCGCGGCCCAGGCCTGGCGGAAGAGGGAGAAGGCCGAGACGCTCAGCGGCACCCGCAGCAGGGTCTCGCCATAGCGCGGCACCTGCCCGCCCTGGTCGCTGACGCCGCTGGCCAGGGGCTGGCCGTTGACGTCCAGCTCCAGGGCCAGCCCGTCGTAGGCGAAGGGCGCGTCGTTGGGGTTCTGCACGCGCAGCACCAGGGCGAAGCGCATCTCCATGCCCTGCGCCGGCAGCGGCTCCAGACCGACCATGTCGATGCGCAGCGGGTCGCGATGGGCGAGCGAGGCACAGCCGCTCAGGGCGAGGACCAGCAGCAGGCGGGCGAGGGTGGCGAAGGTCATGCGTGCTCCTGGCGATGACGGCGGAATCGGCCGCTGGCGCCAGGCCAGGGCCGAGAGCGACGCCACTGCGAGGAGCGGCGCTGGGTCAGAGGGTGGCGGGGTTGCCGGCGCTGCTCAGGCGGCGGGCCTGCTTGAGGTAGAGGGTCAGTTCGCGGGCCGGCAGCGGTTTGCTGTACAGGTAGCCCTGACCCTCGTTGCAGCCCTGGGCGATGATGTAGGCCTCCTGCTCGGTGGTCTCCACGCCCTCGGCGATGACCTGCATGCCCAGGCTCTTGCCGAGCTGGATGATGGCGCGAACGATGGTGGCGTCGTCCTCGTCGTCGAGCAGGTCCTGCACGAAGCTCTTGTCGATCTTCATCTTGTCCAGCGGCAGGCTCTTCAGGTAGCTCAGCGAGGAGTAGCCGGTACCGAAGTCGTCGATGGCGATCAGGGCGCCGGCGCGGCGCAGGCTGAGCAGGTTCTGCGCGGCGGTGCTGATGTCTTCCATCAGGCCGGTCTCGGTGACTTCCAGCTCCAGGCTGCGCGGTGGCAGGCGGTAGACCTGCAGCAGGTTGTTGACCATGCGCGGCAGTTCGGCGTGGTGCAGCTGCACGGTGGACAGGTTGACCGCCATGCGCAGTTCGCTGAAGCCCGAGTCGTGCCATTCGCGCAGCTGGCGGCAGGCCTGGTCCAGCACCCACTCGCCGATGGCGATGATGGTGCCGTTCTGCTCGGCCAGCGGGATGAACAGGTCCGGCGGAACGAAACCGTGCTGCGGATGCTGCCAGCGGATCAGCGCCTCGACGCCGACCACCCGGTGGTCGCGGTAGTCCACCTGCGGCTGGTAGACCAGTTGCATCTCGTTGCGGCCGAGCGCATCGCGCAGTTCCTTCTCCAGTTCGCGGCGCCGACGCATCTCGCTGTCGACGCTGGCGATGTAGAACTGGTAGCGGTTGCGCGAGCGGCTCTTGGCCAGGGTCATGGTCTGCTCGGCTTTCTGCAGCAGCTTCTCGGTGCTGTCGCCGTCCTCGGGGAACAGGGTGATGCCGATGGTGGCGCGCAGGCGCACTTCCTGGTCTTCCAGGGTGAAGGGGTTCTCCAGGCTGTCGAGGATGCTCTGTGCCAGCTCGGCGGCCTCGTAGGGCTGCTCGATGTCGGCCTGGACCAGGGCGAACTGGTCGCCGCCCAGACGGGCCAGCGCGCCGAGACGGCCGCTGTGGCTGCGCAGGCGGTCGGAGAGCGACAGCAGCAACTGGTCGCCGGTCTGGTAGCTGAACTGTTCGTTGACGCCCTTGAAGTCGTCGAGGCCGACGCACAGCACGGCCACGCGGCGTTGCAGGCGGCCGGCGTCGTCGAGGATCTGGTCGAGCTGCTGCTGCAGCTGCTGGCGGTTGGGCAGGCCGGTGAGGAAGTCGTACTGCGACATGCGCAGCAGGCTGTTCTCCGCCTCGCGGCGCAGGTGGGTGTTGCGCTCGATGGACTCCAGCAGCTGGTTGGCGGTGTTGATCCACAGCCCCAGCTCGTTCTTCTCGTTGCCGTGCAGCATGGGCAGCTTGTGCTCGCTGGGGCGGTCCGGGTTGATGTTGGTCAGGTGCTCGATGATCTTCGACAGCGGTTTGGTCAGCAGCCAGTGGTAGACCATGTACAGCACCATGGCCATGGCCATGGCGCGCAGCACTCCGGAGACGAAGATGATCACCGAGGTGGTGATGAAGTTGGCGCCGTAGCTGGCGGTGTCCAGGGTGATGGTCAGGTCGCCGTAGTACTCGCTGTAGGGGCCCTTGCCGACCAGCTGGGTGGTGAAGGTCTGTTCCTTGCCGAGGATGGGGTCGGTGACCCAGCGGGTGGCGCTGGCGGTCGGCTCGCGCGAGCGTTCGGCGAGCATGGGTTCGTTGGGGTGGCCGATGGAGGCGTAGCGCACCGCCTCATGCTGGAACAGGCCCTCGATGACCTGCATGCCCATCTCGCGGTCGAGGCTGTACACGGCCTGGGTGGAGGGGTCGCGGAACATGCCGAGGATGCGCTGAGCATCGTTGGATACGGCCTGCCGGGTCTTGTAGATATCGAAGACGATCTGTCCGCAGCTCAGTACTACGCCGACCACCAGTGCCGACAACAGGACAACACGCAGCAGTTTCAGCGACAGGCTGTTTTTCAGTTCCAGCTTCAAGTGGGTATTCCTTGTTAGCGCCGGGGCACATGACCGTTCTGAGTATTGGCAAATGCGCGGTGGCCGTCAAAGGGCCATTACGTCATCGCCCGGTTTTCTGCCGGCTCGGCTTGGCGCATGGCATGGGGAAAATGCCCTGCAACGGTGCCGGCCTGGGGGTTATAGGGTATTCGGCAGCCTGGCGGCTGGCATAAGAGTTGCGATGCCTCCGTTCGTCACCGTGTCGGGGGATTCGCCATGAAGGTCTACCTGCTGTCGCTGTGTGCTCTGTTCTTCCCGCCCTATACCCACGCCGCCGCAGGCGACGAACTGGCCCTGAATACCGCCTGGGTGGTGCTTGCCAGCGCCCTGGTGTTCTTCATGCAGGCCGGCTTCGCCCTGCTGGAGAGCGGCATGTCACGGGCCAAGAACGCGGTCAACGTGATGATGAAGAACTACATGGACGGCTGCGTCGGCGGCATCGTCTTCTGGCTGGCCGGTTTCGGCCTGATGTTTGGCGCCAATGCCACCGGCTGGTACGGCATGAGCCACTTCGCCCCGCATCGGGGTGAGGCTTGGGACTTCACCTTCCTGCTGTTCCAGATGATGTTCGCCGCTACCGCGGCGACCATCGCCAGCGGCGCCATGGCCGAGCGCACCCGCTACGGTGCCTATCTGGTCGGTGCCATGGTGATCAGCGGCTTTATCTATCCGGTGTTCGGCAGCTGGGTGTGGGGCGGCACCTATGGCGGCCAGGGCTGGCTGGCCAGGCTCGGCTTCATCGATTTCGCCGGCTCCACCGTGGTGCACAGCGTCGGCGCCTGGTGCGCCCTGGCCGGCATCCTGATGCTCGGTCCGCGCCTGGGGCGCTACGGCGGCGATGGCGTGCCGCGTGCTATTCCCGGGCACAACATGGGCCTGGTGGCCCTGGGCGGCTTCATCCTCTGGCTCGGCTGGTTCGGCTTCAACGCCGGCAGCACCCTGGCGATGACGGCCGACCTCGGCCTGATCGCCCTCAATACCCACCTGGCCGCCGCGGCCGGCGCCCTGGGGGCGGTGCTGGCGCTGCGCGGCACGGCCAGCCCGGTGCTGCTCAGTACTACGGTCAACGGCTCGCTGGGCGGGTTGGTGGGTATCACCGCCGGTTGCGCCACCATGCTGCCGGGCTTCGCCCTGTTCACCGGGCTGGTGGCCGGTTTTCTGGTGGTGTTCGGCATGCGCCTGCTCGACAGCTTGCGCTTGGACGATGTGGTCGGCGCCGTGCCGGTGCATGGCTTCGCCGGCGTCTGGGGCACCCTGGCCGCTGGCCTGTTCTACACCGGCGACCCGTTCAACTGGGGCCGCGTGGGCGTGCAGCTGCTCGGCGTCGGCGCGGCCTTCGCCTGGGCCTTCCCGCTGGCCCTGGCGCTGTACTTCGTGCTGTCGCGCAGCATCGGCCTGCGCACCAGCACCCAGCACGAGCAGCGTGGCCTGGACTACTCCGAGCACGCCGAGGCGGGCTACCCGGAGTTCAGCCAGACGCTGACCTACGACGGCGCCGAACTGGCGCGGAGGGGCTGAGATGAGCCTGAGCAACCGCCGTCGCGCCATCTACACCGGGCTGGTCGGCCACCTGCCCGAGGAGGACGTACTGCCGCTGTTGTCGCTGTGGGAGGCCAAGTACGCCGACAAGCCGCCCTTCGCCCTCAACGAGTTTCTCGCCGAGGCCATGCAGCGCAGCGGCCGCAAGCTGGAGCGGGCGCGCCTGTACCGCGAGCTGGTCGGCGCGCTGACCGGGCCGGTCAGCGCGCTGCTGCCCGACCCCGAGGCGCGCCTGCGGGCCTGGCGCGGCGGCGCCGGGCTGGCGGCCGAGGAGGTGTCCGGGCCCGACGCGCTGGCGCGGCAGACCTTCGATGTCCTGAGCCAGGCACTGTTCGCCCTGCTCGACGCCGAGCTGGTGCCGCGCCTGCGCCGTTTCGCCGCCGGCAATCTCAACGGCATGCGGGTGGATGCCGAGCTGCGCCTGCGCCTGCGCAGCTGGCTGGAGCAGGGCGGCTCGCTGGGGTTGACCGCCCTGACCCTGGAGCACCTGCGCGTGCTGCTCAACCTCCTTTATATAGGTCTGTGCGAGTACCTGGGGCCGGTGGCCGCCGACCGGATGCTGACCCGCGCGGTGCAGCAGGTGGAGGCGATGCAGTTGCCGCTGGCACCGCAGAAGCTGCTCTGAGGCAGAAAGCAAGAAACCGGCTCAGACCGTAATGCTGGGATGGGGCGACGGGCTATGCCTTCCCTCTCCCATTTATGGGAGAGGGGCTGGGGGAGAGGGTTAGCCTTCCTCCGGCCACAGCCGGATCGGCTTGCCCGCGCCCGGCCACAGGCGCAGCTGGCCGATGGCGGACACGTCCCAGCGCTGCACTCGGCCGAGGATCTCGAGGAAGCGCCGCTCCTGCTCCATCAGCGCCGGCGCGCACAGCTTGCGGGTGGAACCGGCCTGTTCGAAGTGCAGCTGCTCGCCCTCGCGGCGGTAGCCGGCGAACCAGTGGTTGCAGCCGGCGCTGCCGTAGGCGCGGCCGTCGGCGCCGAGGGTGATGGTCAGGTGGCTGCGTTCGATCGGCGGGCGTTCGCCTATCCATTCCACCCGGTAGGTCTTGTCGCTCTCCAGTTGCAGCGGATCGCTGGCGCAACCGCTCAGGGCGGCGGCGATCAGGGCGGCGATCAGGGCGGGCTTCATGGCGCTTACTCCGTGCAGGCGGGGCAGAAGTGCTTGCCGTCGCGGCTGGTCCAGCCCAGCTCGGTCAGGCGCTGTTCGGCGGCGGGGGCCTGGGCCTTGCTGCCGAGGCTGGCGTCGACGGCGAACTCCAGGTCGATGCGCTTGCCGCAGCCGTCGCAGTCCACCTGCCAGTCGTGGATGGCCAGTTCGCGGAAGGCCGGGCCGCTGGCCACCGCCAGCCACTGGCCGGGCGGGTTGATCAGGTGGCGGACTTTCTCCACGGCCAGGCTCATGGACAGCTCACGGCTGCCCTTGAGGGTCACCAGCAGGGTGTCGCCGGCCTGGATGGCGCCGCCGTTGCCGGTGACCTGGTAGCGGCCCGGCGCCAGGGCGCGGCATTCGGTGAGGGTGTGTTGCGGGTTGAGCAGGGTGTAGCGGAAATCGTGGGTGGTCATGGGGCCTCCGGAAAGCCCGGCGATGCTATCACGCGGCTGCGTTCACCTGGATGATCGGCGCGCCGTGCGCCTGTAAGGCCTGCATGGCGCGCTCCTCAGGCCTCGACCGGGGTCTGCGCGGCCAGGCGGGCGATGGCCGCGTCCAGTTCGTCGAGGGCGGCCTGGGCGGCCGGGTCGTCCTGCTTGAGCAGGGTCTCGCTGCGCTGGCAGGCGGCGCGCAGCTGCGGCACGCCGCAGTAGCGGGTGGCGCCGTGCAGGCGGTGCACCCGCTCGATCAGCGCGGTGCGCTCGCCCGCCTCGCGCGCCTGGCGGATGGCCTGGCGGTCGGCGGGCAGGCCGGCCAGCAGCATGCCCAGCATGTCGCTGGCCAGTTCGGCCTTGCCGGCGGCCAGGCGCAGGCCCTCTTCGGGGTCGAGCACCGCCAGGTTGGCGCACGCGGGCGTCGCGGCGGCGGGCGTGGCGGCGACATTGCGCAGGGCCAGGCCGGTCCACTTGAGCACCACCTGGGCCAGCTGGCGCTCGTTGATCGGCTTGGTCAGGTAGTCGTCCATGCCGCCCTGCAGCAGGGCGCGCTTCTCGTTGGCCAGGGCGTGGGCGGTGAGGGCGACTATCGGCAGCGCGGCGCGTTCCTGTTCCTGCTCCCACTGGCGGATCGCCGCGGTGGCCTGGCGGCCGTCCATGCCCGGCATCTGCACGTCCATGAACACCAGGTCGAAGTCCTGCTCGCGTACCGCCGCCACGGCCGCCTGGCCGCTGTCCACGGCGCTGACCTCGGCGCCGAGGTCGCCGAGCAGGGTGCGCACCAGCAGCAGGTTGGCCGGGTTGTCGTCGACGCAGAGGATGCGCGGGGTACGGCTGACCAGCGGCGCCGGTTCGGCCAGGGCCACGCGCGGCTGCAGCAGCTCGCCGAGGGCGCGCAGCAGCTTGCGCGTGCAGGCCGGCTTGGCCTGCAGCTGCAGGTGGGCGCTCGGCAGGGCCTCGTGGTAACGCGCCTGCTCGGTGGTGGGGCACAGCGCCAGGGCCTTGCAGCCCAGACGGTCGAGCTCGCGCAGGCTCTGGCCGAGACGTTCGGGCGGCAGCTCGCGCAGGTTGGCGCCGAGCACCGCCAGTTCGAGGGGGGCATCGCCGCCGCGCTGGCGGGCGACCGCTGCGTGCAGCTCGTCCAGGTCGGCGAAGCACTGCACGCGCAGGCCGCAGTCCTCCAGCTGGTGTTGCAGGGCCTGGCGGGTCAGCTCATGGTTTTCCAGCAGGGCCACGTGGCGACCCTGCAGCAGCACGCGCGGCAGGTCGTCGCCGTCGTCGCGGGCCTTGGGCAGGGAGAGGCTGATCCAGAACTCGGAGCCGTTGCCGGGGTTGCTGTCCACGCCGATCTCGCCGCCCATCTGCTCGATCAGGCGCTTGGAGATCACCAGACCCAGGCCGGTGCCGCCGGCCTGGCGGCTGAGCGAATTGTCGGCCTGGCTGAAGGCCTGGAACAGCGCGCCGAGGTCGTCCTCGGACAGGCCGATGCCGGTGTCCTGCACGCTGATGCGCAGCTGGGCGCGATCGTCGTTCTCGTCCTCGACCATGGCGCGCACCACGATGCTGCCCTCGCGGGTGAACTTGATGGCGTTGCTGAGCAGGTTGGTCAGCACCTGCTTGATGCGCAGCGGGTCGCCCTGCAGGGCCAGCGGGGTGTCGCGGTAGACCAGGCTGACCAGCTCCAGGTGCTTCTCGTGGGCGGCCGGGGCGAGGATGGTGAGGGTGTCCTGGATCAGGTCGCGCAGGTTGAACGGGATGTGCTCCAGCACCAGCTTGCCGGCCTCGATCTTGGAGAAGTCGAGCACCTCGTTGATGATCCCCAGCAGGCTCTCGGCGGACTTCTCGATGGTACCCAGGTAGTCCTGCTGGCGCGGGTTCAGGTCGCTCTTCTGCAGCAGGCCGGTGAAGCCGAGGATGCCGTTGAGCGGGGTGCGGATCTCGTGGCTCATGTTGGCCAGGAACTCGGACTTGATGCGGCTGGCCTCCAGGGCCTCCTTGCGCGCCAGGTCCAGTTCGATGTTCTGGATCTCGATGGTCTCCAGGTTCTGCCTGACGTCCTCGGTGGCCTGGTCGATGCTGTGCTGCAGTTCCTCCTGGGCGTTCTGCAGGGCCTCGGCCATGCGGTTGATGCCGGCGGCGAGCTGGTCCATCTCGTGGCTGCCGAGCGGCGGCAGGCGGGTCTCCAGCTGGCCTTCCTTGAGGCGGTTGACGCCCTGGGTGATGGTGCGCAGCGGGTCGTTGATGGTGCGGCTCATGCGCAGGGCGAGCAGGGCGGTGACGCTCAGCCCGGCGGCGATCAGCAACAGGCTGGCGAGCAGGCCGCGATAGCCCTGGACCAGGGTGCGGTGGTGCGACAGCTCCAGCTCCACCCAGCCCAGCAGGCTGTCGGCATTGTCTTCCTCGGAAGGCGCGGCGAGGCTCCGGTGGCGGCCGAACACCGGCAGCAGGAAGCGCGTGGCGTCCTGCCCCGAGCGCATGGCCAGCGGTTCCACAGTGGCCTGCGGCGGCGGGTTGAGCATGTGCGGCCCGGCCTGGGCCAGGCTCTGTCGTTCGGCGGAGAGGAAACCGACGGTGCGCACGTCCTGCCGGTTGAGCGTTTCCTTGGCCAGGCGCTCCAGCTGTGCCGTGTCGCCGCGGGCCAGGGCCGGGGCGGCCAGCGGCGCCAGGTGCTCCACCATCAGCTCGCCGCGTGCCAGCAACTGGCTGCGCAGGTCCGCCAGCTGCATCCAGGTGAAGTAGCCGCCCAGCACCAGCGCCAGCAGGCTGGTGGGCAGCAGGGTGAGCAGCAGCACGCGGCCCTTGATGCCGAGTTCCTTGAACACGGGGTTCTCCAGCGATTGCATGTCCGCCGAGTTTAGCGGCTGGGGCTGCGGGCGGACAGTCAGGCGGTCATGCCGCGGACGCATGCCGATATGGCCGGCGGCGGTTTGCCGCTATCATGGCGTACCTGTGCCACGAACGGTTTCGCCATGACCCTGCAGTTCCCCACCATCGCCGACTGCATCGGCAACACTCCGCTGGTCCGCCTGCAACGCCTGCCCGGCAGCGAACGCAACCACCTGCTGGTCAAGCTGGAGGGCAACAACCCGGCCGGTTCGGTGAAGGACCGCCCGGCGCTGTCGATGATCAGTCGCGCCGAGCAGCGTGGCGATATCCACCCCGGCGACGTGCTGATCGAGGCCACCAGCGGCAACACCGGCATCGCCCTGGCGATGGCGGCGGCGATCAAGGGCTACAGGATGATCCTGATCATGCCGGCCAACTCCACCGAGGAACGCAAGGCGGCGATGAGCGCCTACGGCGCCGAGCTGATCCTGGTCGACAACATGGAGGTGGCGCGCGACCTGGCCCTGGCCATGCAGGCCGAGGGCAAGGGCAAGGTGCTCGACCAGTTCGCCAACGGCGACAACCCCGAGGCGCACTACCAGGGCACCGGCCCGGAGATTTGGCGCCAGACCCAGGGCGCCATCACCCACTTCATCAGCTCGATGGGCACCACCGGCACCATCATGGGCACCTCGCGCTACCTCAAGGAGCAGAACCCGGCCATCGAGATCATCGGCCTGCAGCCGCAGGACGGCTCGGCCATTCCCGGCATCCGCCGCTGGCCCGAGGCGTATCTGCCGAGCATCTTCGACGCCAGCCGGGTCGACCGGGTGCTGGACATCTCCCAGGCCGAGGCCGAGGACATGATGCGGCGTCTGGCCCGCGAGGAGGGCATCTTCTGTGGCGTCTCCTCCGGCGGCGCGGTGGCGGCCATGCTCAAGCTGGCGCGCGAGACCGAGAACGCGGTGATGGTGGCGATCATCTGCGACCGCGGCGACCGTTACCTGTCCTCCGGGCTGTTCAACTAATCACCATGACCAAGCACAGAACCCTGCGCTTCCAGCCTGCCGGTGGCGAGCGCAAGGCGCAGCTGCCGGTGGGCAAGAAGCAGAAACTGGTCATCGAGCGCCTGGCCAACGATGGCCGTGGTATCGCCTTCGTCGACGGGCGCAGCTGGTTCGTCGCCGGTGGCCTGCCCGGCGAGGAGGTCGAGGCCCGCGTGCTGGCCACCCGCGCTCAGGTCGTCGAGGCCCGCGTCGAGCGCGTGCTGCGGGCCGCCGAGCTGCGCCGCGCACCGGCCTGCGCGCATGCCGGCAGCTGCGGCGGCTGCACCCTGCAGCACCTGCCCCACGAAGAGCAGCTCGCCCTGAAACGGCGCAGCCTGGCCGAGCAGCTGCAGCGCCTGGCCGGCGTCGAACCGGACGAGTGGGCGGCGCCGCTGGTCGGCCCCGAGCTGGCCTACCGCCGCCGCGCGCGCATCGCCGTGCGCTGGGACGCCAAGGGCAAGCGCCTGGAGGTCGGTTTTCGCGCCGCCGCCAGCCAGGACATAGTCGGCATAGACGACTGCCCGGTGCTGGTACAGCCCTTGCAGCCAATCCTGCGTGCCCTGCCGGCGCTGCTGCGCGGCCTGGACAAGCCGCAGGTCCTCGGCCACGTCGAGCTGTTCCACGGCACCCAGTCGGCCGTGCTGCTGCGCCATACCGCGCCGCTGGGCGAGGCGGACCTGCAGCGCCTGCGCGCCTTCTGCGCCGCGCATGACGCGCAGCTGTGGCTGCACGGCGCCGGCGAGCCGGAGGCCGACCAGCCCGGCCTCGAGCTGGGCTACCGACTGGACGCCTTCGGCCTGCAGCTGAGCTACCGGCCGGGCGACTTCGTCCAGGTCAATGGGCGGGTCAATCAGGCGATGGTCGAACAGGCGCTAGACTGGTTGGCGCCGCAGACTGAAGAGCGCGTGCTCGATCTGTTCTGCGGCCTGGGCAACTTCGCCCTGCCGCTGGCGCAGCGAGTGCGCGAGGTGGTGGCCGTGGAGGGCGTCGAGGCCATGGTCGAGCGGGCCAGGGGCAATGCCGAGGCCAATGGCCTGGGCAACCTGCACTTTTTCCGCGCCGACCTGTCGAAGCCGCTGGCCGGTGCGCCCTGGGCCAGCCGTGGCTTCGACGCGATACTGCTCGACCCGCCGCGCGACGGCGCGTTCGAGGTGGTCAGGGAGATCGACAGGCTGGGCGCGCGGCGCCTGGTCTACGTGTCCTGCAATCCGGCGACCCTGGCGCGCGACGCCGGCGAGCTGATCCGCCAGGGCTACCGGCTCAAGCGGGCCGGGATTCTCGACATGTTCCCGCATACGGCGCATGTGGAGGCGATGGCGTTATTCGAGAGGGGCTAGGAAGCCCCGCAAGCGAGCCGGCCCGGTACAGGCCGGCGACGATTCGGCGAACGAAGGACCGCCGTAAGGGAAGGCAGAAGATGGTACAGGTCAGAGCACACCAGCCGATCAACCTCGACGGCAGCATCAATCTCGAGGCATGGCTGGACCACACCCTGAGCGTCGACCCGGCGCTGGAGCGCGCGGCGCTGAAGGAGGCCTGCGAGTTCGCCCGCGAGGTCGAGCAGCAGGCCAATGCCGCGCAGAACCTGTGGGCCGAGGGCAACTCCAGCTTCCAGACCGGCCTGGAGATCGCCGAGATCCTCGCCGACCTCAAGCTGGACCAGGACAGTCTGGTGGCCGCGGTTATCTACCGCGCCGTGCGCGAGGGCAAGACCACGCTCAAGGAGGTGCAGGACAGGTTCGGCGCGGTGGTGGCCAAGCTGATCGAGGGCGTGCTGCGCATGGCCGCGATCAGCGCCAGTATCAACCCGCGCGAATCGGTGGTGGTCGGCTCTCAGGCCCAGGTGGAGAACCTGCGCAAGATGCTGGTGGCCATGGTCGACGACGTGCGCGTGGCGCTGATCAAGCTGGCCGAGCGCACCTGCGCGATCCGCGCGGTCAAGCACGCCGACGACGAGAAGCGCCATCGGGTGGCGCGCGAGGTGTTCGACATCTACGCGCCGCTGGCCCACCGCCTCGGCATCGGCCATATCAAGTGGGAGCTGGAGGACCTGTCTTTCCGCTACCTGGAGCCGGAGCAGTACAAGCAGATCGCCAAGCTGTTGCATGAGCGCCGTCTGGATCGCGAGCAGTACATCGCCGACGTGATGCAGCAGCTGCGCGACGAGCTCACCGCCACCGGCATCAAGCCGGACATCAGCGGCCGCGCCAAGCACATCTATTCCATCTGGCGCAAGATGCAGCGCAAGGGCCTGCAGTTCAGCCAGATCTACGACGTGCGCGCGGTGCGCATCCTGGTGCCCGAGGTGCGCGACTGCTACACCGCGCTCGGCATAGTGCATACCCTGTGGCGGCACATTCCCAAGGAGTTCGACGACTACATCGCCAACCCCAAGGAGAACGGCTACCGCTCGCTGCACACCGCGGTGATCGGCCCCGACGGCAAGGTGCTGGAGGTGCAGATCCGCACCCATGCCATGCACGAGGAGGCCGAGCTGGGCGTATGCGCCCACTGGAAGTACAAGGGCACCGACGCCAAGGGCGGCTCCGACCACTACGAGGAGAAGATGGCCTGGCTGCGCCAGGTGCTCGAGTGGCACGAGGAGCTGGGCGACATCGGCGGCCTGGCCGAGCAGCTCAAGGTCGATATCGAGCCGGACCGGGTCTATGTGTTCACCCCGGACGGCCACGCCATCGACCTGCCCAAGGGCGCCACGCCGCTGGACTTCGCCTACCGCGTGCACACCCAGATCGGCCACAACTGCCGTGGCGCCAAGATCAACGGGCGCATCGTGCCCTTGACCTACAGCCTGCACACCGGCGAGCAGGTGGAGATCATCACCAGCAAGAACGGCGCGCCGAGCCGCGACTGGCTCAACCCCAACCTCGGCTATATCACCACCAGCCGGGCGCGGGCCAAGATCGTCCACTGGTTCAAGCTGCAGGACCGCGAGCAGAACGTCGCCGCCGGCAAGGCCATGCTCGAACGCGACCTGGGGCGCCTGGCGCTGCCGGCGGTGGATTTCACCAAGCTGGCCGAGAAGTGCAACCTGAAGAGCGCCGAGGACCTCTATGCCGCCCTCGGTGCCGGCGACCTGCGCCTGGCCCACGCGGTCAACCTGGCCCAGCAGCAGGTCGAGCCGGAGCGCGGCAGCGAGCAGCTCGAGCTGATTCCGCGGCGCGCGTCGTCGCACCCGCGTCCGGGCAAGCGCGGCGACATCCAGATCCAGGGCGTCGGCAACCTGCTCACGCAGATGGCCGGCTGCTGCCAGCCGCTGCCCGGCGACCCCATCGTCGGCTACATCACCGTCGGTCGCGGCGTCAGCATCCACCGCCAGGACTGCGCCTCGGTGCTGCAGCTGGCCGGCCGCGAGCCGGAGCGGATCATCCAGGTCAACTGGGGACCGGTGCCGGTGCAGACCTACCCGGTGGACGTGGTGATCAAGGCCTACGACCGCTCCGGCCTGCTGCGCGACGTGACCCAGGTGCTGCTCAACGAGCGGCTCAACGTGCTGGCGGTCAACACCCGCTCGAACAAGGAGGACAACACCGCCTCCATGCTGCTGACCATCGAGATACCCGGGTTGGACGCCCTGGCTCGGCTGCTGGCGCGGATCAGCCAGCTACCCAATATCATCGAGGTGCGGCGCAGCCGCAGCAGCTCCTGACTATCCCTCTCCCTCCGGGAGGGGCGGCCCGCGTAGGGTGAGGGCGCTTGATCCCCTCATCCGCCCTGCGGGCACCTTCTCCCGGAGGGAGAAGGAAAATCCATCGAGTATGTAGGGTGGATGGCCGCAGTCATCCACCACGCCAGACAAGCCCTAGGCGCTGCCTTAGAGATCAAGTCATGAAAGACCGCTATTGCCTCGACGACCTGCTGCACCTGATGGCCCGCCTGCGCGACCCGCAATACGGTTGCCCCTGGGACCTCAAGCAGGACTACGCCAGCATAGTCCCGCATACGATCGAGGAAGCCTACGAGGTGGCCGACGCCATCGAGCGCGGCGACTTCGCCCACCTGCCGGGCGAGCTGGGCGACCTGCTGTTCCAGGTCGTCTACTACAGCCAGCTGGCGCGGGAGGAGGGGCGCTTCGACTTCGCCGCCGTGGTCGACGCCATCACGGCTAAGCTGGTGCGCCGCCATCCCCACGTGTTCCCCGATGGCGACCTGTACGGTGCGCCGGACATGGCCCGCCTGGAAGAGGCGGCGATCAAGCAGCGCTGGGAAGAGATCAAGGCCGAGGAGCGCGCCGAGAAGGCCGCCGCGCCCGAGCAGCTGTCGCTGCTCGACGATGTGCCGGCCGCGTTGCCGGCGCTGTCGCGCGCCGCCAAGTTGCAGAAGCGCGCGGCCCAGGTCGGCTTCGACTGGCCCGAGGCGCTGCCGGTGGTGGACAAGCTGCGCGAGGAGCTGGACGAAGTGCTGGAGGCGATGAGCGAGAACGATGCCGAAGCCATCGCCGAGGAGATCGGCGACCTGCTGTTCGTCGGCGTCAACTTGGCGCGCCATCTCAGGGTCGACCCGGAGTCCGCCCTGCGCGCGGCCAACGCCAAGTTCGAGCGGCGCTTCCGCTATATCGAACAGGCATTGCGCGATGCCGGCCGCCCCATCGAGAATTGCAACCTGGAAGAGCTGGATGCCCTGTGGGGCGAAGCCAAAAAACTGGAAAAACTGCAGCCCAGCTGCTGACTGAGATCGAACATGAGCCTTTCCCTCCGCGACCAGTTGCTGAAAGCCGGCCTGGTCAATGAAAAGCAGGCCAAGCAGGCCACCAAGCAGAAACAGAAGCAGCAGCGCCTGGAGAAGAAGAATCAGGTCGCGGTCGACGATTCGCAGAAGCAGGCCGCCCAGCAGGCCCTGGCCGAGAAGCAGGCCAGGGACCAGGAGCTGAACCGCCAGCAGCAGGAGAAGGCGCAGCAGAAGGCCATCGCCGCGCAGATCAAGCAACTGATCGAGAGCGCGCGCCTGCCCAAGATGAACGGCGAGGACTATTACAACTTCGTCGACGACAAGAAGGTCAAGCGCATCGCGGTCAACGCCCTGATGCGCGACAAGCTCAGCCGCGGCTCGCTGGCCATCGTCCGCCATGGCGGTGGCTACGAGGTGATCCCGCGCGAGGCGGCGCTGAAGATCCAGGAGCGCGACGAGCGCCGCATCGTTCTGCTCAATATCCAGGCCGAAGGGCCGGACGAGGACGATCCCTACGCCGCCTACCAGATCCCCGACGATCTGATGTGGTAACGAAAAGCCGGGCACTGTTCACCCAAGCCGCGACCTGCACCATCCAGTCCCCTCTCCCCGTCGGGGAGAGGGTTAGGGAGAGGGGGCAGTGCGGCGTTTTCGTACTCGCTGCTCGTCAGCAGGGCCCGTTGCCCAGCAGCACCCGGCCGAAGCTGGCGCCGGGGTTGAGCGGGGTGATGGCCAGCAGTCGGTCCAGGCGCAGGCGCTGCACGCCCTCGGCGCTTTCCACCAGAAAGAACTCCTCCTTGCCCGCCGTGGTTTCGGTGGTCAGCGCCTGCGCCAGCAGCTCGCCGTCGCCGACCAGTTCGATGCGCAAGCGGTAGCGATGCATGCAGGCGATCTCCAGGTAGTCGTAGAGGTCGCATGACAGGGGGCGGTAGGCGTCGCTCATGGGGTTTCCTCCAGGGTACCGCTTTATCCTAGCCCCGTAGCTGGAGTGCCCGAAGATTTGTCGTGGATATGTGGAGATGGCGAGTTTGTATTAGCTTGTCTTCGCCAGAGACCCATCGCCGGAGAGTTAGGTGGCGTGGCACTCAGGCAGCGCAAAAGCCCTTCAGGAGGGTGAGTGGAATCGCTGTGTAGAGGGGGCGCAGGGCTGCGGCGAAAGGCTTATAGGGCCATGGCTGGCCCTATAAGCCGAGCCTCGAAGCGACGATGGAGCGAGCGGACCCGTAGCGCCGGATGTAGGGGCAGGCGTATTGCCTCCTTTTCCGGGGCCGGCCATCCGGCGATTGGAAAAGTAGGTCGTTCAGGAGGGCGAAACCAGAAGTGTCGGAAGACGCAGTAATCAGCCCGGCTACCAACTGCAGCAACCCAAGCAGATTTCGCTGGGGTACAAAAAAGCCGGGCATCGCCCGGCTTCTTGGTCCTACGTGCTCGTTCAGTCGCGGCGGCCCTCGACGGCGCGGCCGTCGACCTCGCCGTCCTCGAGCATGATCTGGTACTCCTTGCCGTCCTTCTCCACCTGGTGCAGGCGCACCAGCAGGTAGTTCCAGTCCTTGGCGAACCACAGCACGGTCTTGCGGTTGCTCTGGGTCGGGTCGCGCACGCGCTCGACCTTGATCGCGGCGAGCAGGCCGGCCTTGGTGCGCACGTTTTCCTCGCCGAGCACACGGAAGTCGTAGGTCTCGATCTCGTCGCCGTCGATCACCTGGTAGCTCATGCTCTGCTTGCCGGCGGCCACGTCGTGCTGCAGCAGCAACTGGTAGGTCGACTTGTCCTGGATGCCGCGGTTGAGCGGCAGGCGCACCGGCTCGCCGCGGTCGTTGCCCAGCACCTGCTTCTCGGTCCAGTCGAAGTCCAGTTCGATCTGCTTGGCCTTGCCCAGGCCGCTGCGCTCGAAGCGGTAGGTCAGCGGCAGGAAGGCCTCGTTCTCCATGCGGAAGGTGCTGCTCTCGCGGAGGCTGGCGACCAGCATGGAGGCCTCGAAGTCCAGCTCCCAGCGGCCGTTGTCCAGGGTCTTGAGGCTGCGTCCGGCGGTGCCGCTGATCGGCACCTGCTTCCAGTCGGCGGTGTAGCTGGCGGAGAAGGGCTTGAGCTCCAGGGCCTGCACCGGCAGGGCGAGGAGGGCGAGCAGCAGCGGCAGAACGCGGGGCATGGAATCTCCTATGTGCGGATCAGGTGACCGGTGGCCGGCAGGTCCGTGCCGTCCAGTTGCGCGCCGGTATCACCCAGTTGCAGGCGGCCCTCGGCGAACCAGCGCAGCGCCAGGGGGTAGATGCGGTGTTCCTGGCTGTGCACGCGCTGGGCCAGGCTCTCCGGCGTGTCGCCGGACTCTACCGGCACCACCGCCTGTACGACCAGGGGGCCGCCATCGAGTTCCTCGGTGACGAAGTGCACGCTGCAGCCATGCTCGCGCTCGCCGGCCTCCAGCGCTCGCTGGTGGGTGTGCAGGCCCTTGTACTTGGGCAGCAGCGAGGGATGGATATTCAGCAGGCGGCCGCTGTAGTGATTGACGAACCCCGGCGTGAGGATGCGCATAAAGCCGGCCAGCACCACCAGCTGTGGATCGAAGCCGTCGATGGTCTCGATCAGCGCCGCGTCGAAGGCCTCGCGGCCGTCGAACTGCTTGTGCTCCAGCACCCGGGTCTGGATGCCGGCCTGCCTGGCCCGCTCCAGCCCGTAGGCATCGGCGCGGTTGGAGATCACCGCGGCGATGCGCGCCGGATTGCCGTCGTGGGCGATGCTGTCGATCAGCGCCTGCAGGTTGCTGCCGGAGCCCGAGATCAGGACGACGACGTTGCAGGTCATCAGTGGGCTTTCAGGTTGTTCAGCACGACCGGCTCGGCGCCTGCGCCGGCCTCGGCGATCCGGCCGATCACCCAGGGCTGCTCGCCGCAAGCGCGCAGGCTGGCCAGGGTGGCCTCGACCTGGTCCTGGGCCACGCAGATGACCATGCCGACGCCGCAGTTGAGCACGCGGTGCATCTCGTGCTCGTCGACGTTGCCTTTTTCCTGCAGCCAGTCGAACACCGCCGGGCGGTTCCAGCTGGCCACGTCGATCACCGCCTGGGCGCCCTGCGGCAGCACGCGCGGGATGTTGTCGAGCAGACCGCCGCCGGTGATGTGGGCCATGGCCTTGACCGCGCCGGTGTCCTTGATCAGCTTGAGCAGCGGCTTGACGTAGATGCGGGTCGGCGCCATCAGCAGGTCGGCCAGCTTGTGGCCGCCCAGCTCGGTGGCCTCGATATCGGCGCCGGACACTTCGATGATCTTGCGGATCAGCGAGTAGCCGTTGGAGTGCGGGCCGGAGGAGGGCAGGGCGATCAGGGCGTCGCCGCTGACCACCTTGGAGCCGTCGATGATTTCGCTCTTCTCCACCACGCCGACGCAGAAGCCGGCCAGGTCGTAGTCCTCGCCCTCGTACATGCCCGGCATCTCGGCGGTTTCGCCGCCGACCAGGGAGCAGCCGGCCAGCTCGCAGCCGGCGCCGATGCCGGTGACCACGGTGGCGGCCACGTCGACATTGAGCTTGCCGGTGGCGTAGTAGTCGAGGAAGAACAGCGGCTCGGCGCCGCACACCACCAGGTCGTTGACGCACATGGCGACCAGGTCCTGGCCGATGCTGTCGTGCTTGTTCAGGTTCAGCGCCAGGCGCAGCTTGGTGCCGACGCCGTCGGTGCCGGACACCAGCACCGGCTGCTTGTAGCCGGCCGGGATCTCGCACAGGGCACCGAAGCCGCCCAGGCCGCCCATGACCTCCGGACGCGCGGTGCGCTTGGCCACGCCTTTGATGCGCTCGACCAGGGCTTCGCCGGCGTCGATGTCGACGCCTGCATCCTTGTAGCTGATGGAGGGTTGCTTGCTCATGGGATCAGGCCTTTACGAAGGGGGAATGCAGTGGGCGACCGGCGTGTCGGCGGCCGGTCCGCGAAGGCGCGCGATTTTATCAGGCTTGCCCGCCAGCGGCCACCGGGCGCGACGGTTGCCGGGGAACAGGCGGCTGTTTAAGGTATAGCCCTTTCCCTCCCCGAGACCCTATCGATGCGCCTGTCAGCCCGCCTGCTCGTCCTCTGCCTCACGCTGCTCAGCCTGCCTGCCCGGGCCGAGACGGTCGAGGGTCTCTACCAGGTGCGCGAGGCGGTCGCCAGCCAGCAGCCGGAGGAGCGCGTCGCCGCCCTCGGGCGCGCCCTGGAGACCCTACTGCTGCGCCTGACCGGCGACGCCAAGGCGCTGCAGAGCCCGGCGCTGGAGGGCGTACGCCAGGACCCGCAGCAGCTGGTCAGCCAGTATGTCTACGAGGGCGACACCCTGGTGGTCGACTTCGACCCGCTGACCACCGAGAACAAGCTGCGCCAGGCCGGCCTGGCGCTGTGGGGCGCCAATCGGCCGTCGATTCTGACCTGGTGGCTGAACGGCGGCGCCGAGGGCGCCAGTCTGGTCGGCGATGGCCAGGAGGCCTCGGCGCCGCTGCGCCGCGCCGCCCAGCATCGTGGCCTGCCGCTGCGCCTGCCGCTGGCCGATCTGCAGGAACAACTGCTGGCGACCCCGGAGAACCTGAGTACCAATCAGCCCGAGGCCCTGCGCGAGGCCTCGCAGCGCTACGGCGCCGATGCCCTGCTGGCGGTACAGGCTCGTGAAGAGGGCGGCCAATGGCAGGCGCAATGGCGCCTGTGGCTGGGCGATAGCCGCGAGCAAGGCTCGGCTGCGGCGGGCAGCCGGCAGGAACTCGCCGATGCCGTCCTGCTCGCCGTCGGCCAGCGCCTGGCCCCGCGCTTCCTGGTCAAGCCGGGCGCCAGCGGTGCCCTGACCCTGGAAGTCCAGGGCGCCGATCTGGCCCGCTTCGCCGAGCTGGAGCGCCTGCTCGAGCCCTTCTCCGCGCGTCTGCTCAGGGTCAAGGGCGACCAGCTGGTGTGGCAGGTCAACGCCAGCGCCGAGCAGCTGCGCGCCCAGCTGGGCCTGGCCGGCCTGCAGGAAGTGCCGGCCGAGGCCGCGCCGCTGGACGCCAGTGGCGCTCCCCAGGCCGCGCCGGCTCCGACCAATCGCATGCGTTTTCGCTGGTAGTCCGGCGGCTTCGCGCATCCAGGGAATGATATGCGCCAACTACCCAATGTTCTGACCCTGCTGCGGCTGCTGCTGACGCTGCCCATCGCCCTGTTGCTGCTGGCCGAGCGCCATGGCCAGGCGCTGGCGCTATTCGCCGTGGCCGGACTGTCGGACGCCCTGGATGGCTTTCTCGCCCGTCGCTTCGGCTGGGTCAGCCGCCTGGGCTCCATCCTCGATCCGCTGGCGGACAAGCTGCTGCTGGTCACCAGCTACCTGTGCCTGACGGCGACCCAGATACTGCCGCTGTGGTTGACCCTGGCGGTGCTCGCCCGCGATGCCCTGATAGTCGCAGGCGCGGCCCTGTACCGCTGGCTGGCCGGCCCCTTCGAGTTCCGCCCGAGCCTGCTGGGCAAGCTTTCCACCGTGTTGCAGATCGTCCTGGTGCTGGCCGTGCTGCTGGAGCTGAGCCTGTTGCCCGGCTTCGCCGAGGTGCGCGCGCCGCTGATCTATGCCGTCCTGGTGCTGGCCCTGGCCAGTGGCGGTCACTATGTATGGAGCTGGTCGCGCAAGTACCGGCAGCGTCAAGGGAGTGCCTGAAATGACCGATTCACGTCGCTGGCTGTGGCTGGCCGGCCTGTTCCTCTGCGGCTGGCTGCTCTACCAGCTCAGCCCCATCCTCTCGCCCTTTCTGGTGGCCATGCTGCTGGCCTATCTCGGCGATCCGCTGGTGGATCGCCTGGAGCGCCGCGGCCTGGCGCGCACCTGGGGCGTGGTCCTGGTGTTCGCCCTGTTCGGCCTGGTGCTGCTGCTCATGCTGCTGGTGCTGATCCCCATGCTCGGCCGCCAGCTGGTGCGTCTCTACGAACTGGCGCCGCAGGGACTCGACTGGGCCCAGCATCAGGCGCTGCCCTGGGCGCAGGCGCAGTTCGGCCTGGCCGAAGGCTTCTGGCGGTTCGACCAGGTTAAGCAGGCGCTGTCCGGCCATCTGGGCAAGACCACCGACATAGTTGGCGGCCTGCTGGCCCAGGCCACGGCCTCCGGTCTGGCGCTGCTCGGCTGGCTGGGCAACCTGCTGCTGATCCCGGTGGTGGCCTTTTACCTGCTGCGCGACTGGGACCTGATGCTGGGCAAGCTGCGCAGCCTGCTGCCACGCGCCCGCGAGAGGCTGGTGGTGCAACTGGTAGGGGAGTGCCATGAGGTGCTCGGCGCCTTCATGCGCGGCCAACTGCTGGTGATGCTGGCTCTGGCCGCCATCTACTCGCTGGGCCTGATGCTGGTCGGCCTGGAGCTGGGGCTGTTGATCGGCCTGCTCGCCGGTCTGGCCAGTATCGTGCCCTACATGGGCTTCATCGTCGGCATCGGCGCCGCGGTGATCGCCGCGCTGTTCCAGCATGCCGGCTTCGAACTCTACCCGCTGCTCGGCATCGCCGTGGTCTTCGGCATCGGCCAGTTGCTCGAAGGCATGCTGCTGACCCCCATGCTGGTCGGCGACCGCATCGGCCTGCACCCGGTGGCGGTGATCTTCGCCATCCTCGCCGGCGGCCAGCTATTCGGCTTCACCGGCGTGCTGCTGGCCCTGCCGGTTGCCGCGGTGATCATGGTATTGCTGCGCCATGCTCATGATTTCTATAAACTTTCCGCCCTTTACGGAGAGCCCGCCGACGACTCGCAAGAGCCGCCGCCCAGCGTATGAAACCAGTTCAGTTGCCCCTCGGCGTGCGCCTGCGCGACGACGCCACCTTCGCCAACTACTACCCCGGCGCCAACGCCGCGGCGCTCGGCTATGTCGAGCGCCTGTGCGAGGCCGATGCGGGGTGGACCGAGAGTCTGATCTACCTCTGGGGCGGCGAGGGCGTGGGGCGCAGCCACCTGTTGCAGGCGGCCTGCCTGCGCTTCGAGCAGCGCGGCGAGGCGGCCGTCTATCTGCCGCTGGCCGAGGTGGCCGAGCATGGCCCCGAGCTGCTCGAGGGGCTGGATCAGTCCGAGCTGGTCTGCCTGGACGACCTGGATGCGGTGGCCGGCCGGGCGGACTGGGAGGAGGCGCTGTTCCACCTGTTCAACCGCCTGCGCGACTCCGGTCGGCGCCTGCTGCTGGCGGCCACGGTGTCGCCGCGCGAACTGCCGGTGCAACTGCCCGACCTGCAGTCGCGCCTGACCCTGGCCCTAGTGTTCCAGCTGCAGGCGCTGTCCGACGAGGACAAGCTGCGCGCCCTGCAACTGCGCGCCTCGCGTCGCGGCCTGCACCTGACCGACGAGGTGGGCCGCTTTATCCTCACCCGTGGCGAGCGCAGCATGAGCGCGCTGTTCGAGCTGCTGGAACGCCTCGATCAGGCTTCGCTGCAGGCCCAGCGCAAGCTGACCATTCCCTTCCTCAAGGAAACCCTGGGCTGGTAGGGGGCGTGACGCATTTCTCAGGTGTTGCTGAGTAGACTGCGTCTCACGCATGGGGTTATGTAGTATGCCGTTGCTTTTGCACGACTTGTCACTTGCCATGGAATAGGCATGCGAGATGCCTTTCGTACTAACAGGGAGATGTACGACGATGAGAGCTGTTCGGTTTGCTTTGCTGGGTTGTCTGGCTGCAGCGGTTGTGGGATGTGGGGGCGTAAAGGACGCCAATAAAGGGAATTTCGCCAAGGCAGTTCAGGCATACCTTGATTCTCAGAATGGGGTATGCGCGGCTATTCCTGCCAAGGAGTATCCGTTCTCGCTGGCGAACAAGGGATGGTTTCCTGATATGAAGCAACGTGCCGACGCTCTGGTCGATGTGGGGCTGCTCACTCGGACTGATACGCAGGTCAAGGCCTCATTCGGCAAAGCAATGGAAGAGGGTTCCGAATATCAGTTAACCGAGCTTGGTAAGAAGTTCTTGGTTGCTGGTGGTGCCAACACAATGGGTGGGCACGATGCTTTTTGCTCAGGAAAGTACGAAATTGTGGAGATCGAGAACTTTACTGAGCCGAGCGATGCTGCGGGCACAATGATTTCCCGGGTGAACTACAGCTACAAGGTCAAGGATGTAGCAGACTGGGTGAAGTCAGAGGACTTGAGTGCTGCCTACGAGAGCCTCAAAGATCAGGTCGAGGGCGAGGTTCGGGACAAGGCAGTGCTTGTATTGACCAATGAAGGCTGGCTGCATGAGCGCCTGTTCAGGCGTTGACCAATGTGCGCTCAGTTTGGTGCATCGGAGCGCAGGTCCTTTGTCCTCAAGGTATTGCTGGAACAATTCCCCTCTTTAAGCTCGAGCGGACGTCAGCTGAGGAACGCACCAGTCGAGGTGTTTTTCTGTCCTCGTGCCGTAAAGGGCGGGTAAACCCGCCCTTTACGCATTTACTGCGCCGCTCCTATTCCCCTGCCAGCTTGCGGTCGTACTGGAACTTCCAGCGTACGTAGAGCAGGGCGCAGCAGAACAGGCTCAGGCTGATCAGCGTCTCCAGGGCGCCGAACAGGGCGCGCCCCGGGTCGATGGCGGCCAGCACGCCCTGGATGAAGTAGATGTTCACCACGAAGCAGATCCAGGCGTGGGCGCGGGCGTTACCCAGCAGCAGGCCGGGGGCGAGCAGCAGCAGCGGCAGCAGCTGGATGCTCAGCACCACCCAGGTGCGCGCACCGTGCAGGTCGGCGAAGAGCAGGTTCCAGGTCAGCAGCAGGGCGAGCAGGGAGAAGAAGCTGAACAGGCTGAGGGCGCGGCTGAGTTTCAGGCGCGGGGCCAGCCATTCCAGGCTGGGCAGGGGCTTGGGCGTTCTAGCCACGGGTGGTCTCCAGTTTCGCGGCGGTGGCCGCCAGGCGCTGGCCGAGGGCGCGGCACAGGGCGATTTCCTGTTCGTCGAGCTTGCGCTTGCCATCGGCGCCGGCGTGATGGCTGGGGCCATAGGGCGTGCCGCCGCCACGGGTCTCCAGCAGGGCGCCTTCGCTGTAGGGCAGGCCGGCGATCAGCATGCCGTGGTGCAGCAGCGGCAGCATCATCGACAGCAGGGTGCTTTCCTGTCCGCCGTGCAGACTGGAGGTCGAGGTGAACACCCCGGCCGGCTTGCCGACCAGCTCGCCGGTCAGCCACAGGCTGCTGGTGCCGTCCAGAAAGTACTTGAGCGGCGCGGCCATGTTGCCGAAACGGGTCGGGCTGCCGAGGGCCAGGCCGGCGCAGTTTCTCAGGTCGTCGAGTTCGACGTAGAGGGCGCCGTCTTCGGGGATCGCCGGGGCTGTCGCTTCGCACTCGGTGGATACCGGCGGCACGGTGCGCAGGCGCGCTTCCAGGCCGCCGAGTTCGACGCCGCGGGCGATCTGCCGGGCCATCTCGGTGGTGGCGCCGTGGCGGCTGTAGTAGAGCACCAGGATATAGGGCGAGCTCATGCCAGCAGCTCCAGCACCTTCTCCGGCGGACGGCCGATCACCGCGCGCTCGCCGGCGACCAGGATGGGCCGCTCGATCAGTCTGGGATGGGCGGCCATGGCGGCGATCAGCTGCTCTTCGTCCAGGCTGGCATCGGCCAGGTTGAGCGCCTTGTACTCGTCTTCGCCGCTGCGCAGCAGCTGGCGGGCGGGGATGCCCAGCTTGCCCAGCAGGGCGCGCAGTTCGGCGGCGCTCGGCGGGGTCTCCAAGTAGCGCACCACGGTCGGTTGCAGGCCGCGCGCTTCGAGCAGCTCCAGTGCGCCACGGGACTTGGAGCAGCGCGGGTTGTGGTAGAGGGTCAGTTCGGTCATGGCGGGTGCCCTTTGGTAAAACAGGGCGCTATTCTAGCCGCCTCGGGCACGAAACGGGTTCTAAGGAGAGGGCATGCACCAGCGGCTGGATGATTGGGTGGGGTTCTGGCGTTTCCTGTTGCAGCGCTTTTTCTCCGATCGGGCCATCCACAGCGCCGCGGCTCTGACCTACACCACGCTGTTCGCCGTGGTGCCGGTGATGACCGTGACCTTCGCCATGCTGTCTGCGGTGCCGGCCTTTCAGGGCACCGGCGAGCAGATTCAGAGCTTCATCTTTCGCAACTTCGTGCCCTCGTCCGGCGCCACGGTGCAGCAATATCTGCGCGACTTCACCACCCAGGCGCGCCAGCTGACCTGGGTCGGCGTCGGGCTGCTGGCGGTCACCGCCTTTATGATGCTGGTGACCATCGAGAAGACCTTCAACGCCATCTGGCGGGTGCGCCAGCCGCGTCGCGGGGTGTCCAGCTTCCTGCTGTACTGGGCGATCCTCAGCCTGGGACCGCTGCTGCTGGGTGCCGGCTTCGCGGTGACCACATACATCACCTCGCTGTCGCTGCTGTCCGGGCCGGATGCCCTGATCGGCGCCAAGACCCTGCTGGCGTTCGCCCCGCTGCTGTTCAGCGCGGCGGCCTTCACCCTGATCTACTCGGCGGTGCCCAACGCCCGGGTGCCGCTGCGCCACGCGTTGGTCGGCGGATTGTTCGCCGCCGTGCTGGTGGAAGTGGCCAAGGCCCTGTTCGGCCTGTTCGTCAGCCTGTTCCCCGGCTACCAGCTGATCTACGGCGCCTTCGCCACGGTGCCGCTGTTCCTGCTGTGGGTCTATCTGTCCTGGCTGATCGTGCTGTTCGGCGCCGAGCTGGTGTGTAACCTGTCGTCCGTCCGCCACTGGCGGCGCAAGGCGCTGCCGCGCCTGCTGGTCGTGCTCGGGGTGCTGCGGGTCTTTCATGAGCGCCAGCAGCGGGGGCGGGCGCTGCGGCATGAGGACATGCAGGGGGCCGGCTGGCTGCTGGCGGAGGACGAATGGGCGGAGGTGGTCGATTTTCTCGAGGGCGAACAGCTGATTTGTCGCGCCAGCGGTGGCGGCTGGGTGCTCTGTCGGGACCTGCAGCACTATAGCCTGCAGCGCTTGCTCGGACGCTGCCCTTGGCCGCTGCCGACACCGCTGCAGTTGCCCGAGCAGCTCGACGAGCCCTGGTACCCGGCGTTGCAGCAGGCGCTGCGGCTGCTGCACGAGGAGCAGGCGGCCCTGTTCGACGGCAGCCTGGCGCAGTGGCTGCACGCGCGCGATTGAGTGCTTGCCAGGGGTGACGAAAAAGGTCAGTTTAGGGCCAGGTGCAGCCTGTTCCACGGGCTGCAGGGGGCGCGCAGGCGCCATGATACCGGCCAGGGATGGCTGGCATGCTTCTGGCAGTCTAACCAGTCGAGTGCTGGCAGACTGCTAGCGGCCTGAATGCATCAGGGATGTCGAGTGGATGATCAGTAGCAAGAACAAGGTGGTGCCGTTGCAGCCGCGGGATTCCGATGAGGCCCTGCAACGGCTGAACCGTATTACCGGCCTGCGTTTCGCCCGCTGGCCGGAGTCCCTGGCGGCGCTGGCGCGTCAGGCGGTCGAGGAGTCCGAGCCGCCCAAGCGGGATTCGGTGGTGCGCTTCGGCGTGTTCTGAGACGGTAAAACGAAAACCCCCGCCGAAGCGGGGGTAGGTCAGTCGCGAGTGAGTCAGGCCAGGGCCTGGCGGTTGGCGTTATCTTGCAACTCGACGGCCTGCACGAAGAACTCCTCGACGATCAGCGTCTGCGCCGGCACCGCCGAACGCAGGCGCACCTGCATGTCTTCGATCTTGCTCTTCATCGGCAGGCGGGCGATGCCCGAGAGCATCACCTTGTGGTGGGCGTTGACCTTGCCGTGATCCACCGCGATCTCGCGTAGCTGGCTGCCGTCGCGATAGCGGATCATCAGCGACACGGGCAGGTTGGCCAGGCCGGGTAGATTCAGCCAGACCGCCACGTTGTACTCCGCCACCTTGCCCTCGTAGGGCGTCATGCCGATACGTGCACTGTTGACGATGCTGGCAGGGACTGGACCGATCAGCTTGTCGCTGGCTTGGGACATGGGGCGACTCCGGCGGAACTGGTTGGTATAGGAATGGGGCGATTATAGGCGGGGGCATCGCGGCGATACTGTGCGCTATGGCGATGCCGGCCGAGACCTGTGTCGCAGAACCTGTCTGTGGGATCAGGCCAGGCGCAGGGGGTGACGCACCACGCTGGGCGTGCTCAGATTGGCGGCGGGCAGGGGCAGTACGGCCTGGTTGTTGACGTTGGCCAGTTGCAGCCAGAGATTTTCTCCCTCGACGAACTGCCCGTTTGGCAGCCACAGCCCGTGGTGCCAGCCGGCACCCGGCTCCGGCGTGCTCTGCAGCACCCCCGGGTGGGTCTGGGCGCTGGGCGCGCGGCGCAGCCAGACGGCGCGCGGTAGGCCCTTGAGGTAGCGCAGGCCGAGATGCAGGCCCTGCTGGTTGAGGTGGCGCCAGCGCACCAGGGCCAGGGTCGGTGTGCCGCTGTGGGTGAGGACCAGGGCCAGTTGGCCGACCGGCAGCTGGCCGCCGAGGTCGGCATGGCAGAGCAGGCGCGCCCCCCCCGGGCTGGCGTCGAGCATCTGCGCCGCGCAGTGGGGCGGACGCTTTTCCAGAAGCTGGGCGTGGATGTTCGCCAGGCCGATCACCAGGTTGCAGTCGGCACTGAAGTCGGCGCGTGGATGACGTCGTTGCTGGCGACCCTGCCAGTGCTGATGGACGCGCTCCAGCAGTTCCAGCTGCGCGGCGCTGCGCAGTGGTGCGGGTTCGTGCAGGGCGACCAGCAGGGCGCCCAGCTCCAGGCGGCGCAGGTATTCGAAGCTACCCTTGATCTCGCCGTCATAGGGCAGGCAGGGCAGCGCCTGGCTGAGATCGATCAGGGGGCCTTCGCCGTCCTCGTCCTCTTCCCAGGGCAGCAGGCGCGCCAGCTCCGCGAGCGGGGTGAGGGCGGCGAACAGCTCGAGGCACTCGCCTTCGGCCAGGTGGAAGGGGTTGCTCAGCGCCAGCAGCAGCATCTGCTGGTAGAGCCCGCGCAGCGAGCCGGCGGGTGCCGGTTGGAAAGGGGCGGCGACGTGCTCGTCCAGGCAGCCCTGATGCTCGCCCAGCCAGTAGAGCAGGTGGCTGTCGCTCCATAGCGAGGCGGCCGGCTCCTGATAGAGTTGATAATGGCGCAGCAGACTCTGGGCGAGAAAGTGCTGGGCCATGTACAGGCACCAGGCCAGGTGCGGGCGCGAGGGGTGATGGCCCTGCAGGATCTGCAGCAGCAGGCGCTTGAAGCCGGAGGCCAGCTCGTCGCACAGATGTACGAACAGGGTCGAAGGCGCAGTGCCGTCGTCCAGCGCCGCGCAGTAGTGGCGATATTCCTCGCTGAGGCTTTGCAGGGCCCTCTGCCTTTCCAGTAAGGTCATGGCGCAGCGGTTGAGGCTGAACAGCAGCCCCAGCACGTCCTGCAGGCCGTCCTCATGAGGCAGCCGGCGGGCGGCGGCGAGCCGGTCGTTGAGGTCGGCGAGCGAGGTGGCGTCCTCTTCGAGGATATCCGGCACCTCGAGGCGCAGGGCATCCAGCGTCATATCAACCCCGTGTGCACGAGGAGCGAAAGCATGGGAAGACCACTCCAGATGGTGATAGGTGTATTAGCCGGGCTTCTTCTGGCCGGTTGCGCCGATGACTGGGGTCTCGATCAGCATGGACGAAAGGTAGCGGCTGAGCAGCTGGAAGGCCAGTGGCTGGTGATCAATTACTGGGCCGAGTGGTGCAAGCCCTGTCGTACCGAGATACCCGAACTGAACCGGCTCAGCGCCGATCTGCAAGGGCAGGGCGTGCGCGTGCTGGGGGTCAACTTCGATGCGCTGCAGGGTGAGGCCTTGAGCAAGGCCGCCGCCGCTTTCGATATCCGCTTCACAGTGCTGGCGCAGGACCCCGCGCCACGTCTGGAACTGCCGCGCAACGACGTTTTGCCGGTCACCTATATCATCGATGGTGCTGGCAGGCTGCGCGAGCGCCTGGTCGGCGAACAGACCGCGGCCGGCCTGCAGGCGCGTCTGCTCCACTGGCAGGCCGAGGAGTAACGGGATGCAGATCTGCTTGCACGGTTTCGTCAGTGGCAAGGTACAGGGTGTGAGCTTTCGCCAGTGCACCCAGGGCGAGGCCGAGCGTCTCGACCTGAATGGCTGGGTACGCAACCTGGTCGATGGTCGAGTCGAGGTGTTGGTCGAAGGCGAAGAGCTTGCCGTGCGCGAGCTGGAGGCTTGGCTGGCGCGTGGTCCGGAGCGGGCGCGAGTCGATGCGCTGGAGCTGGAGGAGCAGCCGGTGCAAGGGATCGCCGGCTTTATCGTTCGTCGTTAGAAGCCGTTCCTGGCCGCGGGGCGGCTTCTATCCTGCAAGCCCGGCCAAGACAAGGCGGGCTTGGTGAAGTCTCTCAGTCCTCGCCGGGATCGGCAGCCAGTCGCCCGGCGTCCTTGAGCAGGGTCTTGAGGAACTGCTCCTGCAGTTCGGGATCGTTGCGGGTCAGCTCGATCAGGCTCTGCTCCAGCTCGCTGGCTTCCTCTTCCAGGCCCAGGTCGGAGAGGCGCTTGACCCGATGCACCCACTGCCCGACATCGTCGTCCTCGAGGTCGTCGTAGATCAGGGCATGGGCTTCGCGCAGCTTGCCGCGCAGGTCGCGGCTGACCAGCAGGCCGGCCTCGGCGCGGGTGCCGTCCTGGGGATCCTCGACGCTCAGCAGCAGGCTGCCGACAGGACTGACATCGTGTTCGGCGAAGGGGCCGTCGAGCAGATTCAGGCGCAACACACCGTGACGGTCGGTGGTCAGCTCGTGAATATCCTTGCCGGCCTTGATCTGTACCGGGCGCTCGGTCCAGGGCAGGCTGGAGTACTCGGTGCGCTTGTCGCGCTGGACTTCCTCGATGGCTGCCAGGTTCTGTTCGGCGCGGCCGTTGGATTCGACGTTCATCGCCGGGTTCAGGCCGGCGATGCCGTAACTGATCCAGTCCTGGGTCACGCTGTCGGGCAGGCGGCCCAGCAGCACCACGTTCAAGACATTGGCGCCGACCCCGGCCACCACGGCCACCGCACCCAGCGGCACCTCGTAGAGCTCGCGCCAGGCCTGATAGGGGGTGTAGCGGTCATAACGCCGGGTCACCTCGAACTCGGTGACCTCGAAGGTCTTCTGTTCGTGGATGCGCACCCGGCGCTGCGGCAGCTCCAGTACCCGCGGCTCGCCCACGTCGATCTGCAGGCTGTGGTCGAGCAGGCGGCGTTCGAAGCGCTCCTCGTGCTCGCTGCGTTGCGGCAGCTGGTTGGCGCAACCGCCGAGGAAGAGGGCGCCGCACAGGGCGGCGCCGAGACGGAGTGAGTTTCGCGGGAACATGCGGGCTTCTTGGTCGGACAGACTCAGCGGGCTATTTGGTCGGCGAGGAAGGTCAGGATCTCGGCTGCCGGCAGCTGCTGGCTTTCACCGGCGCGGCGATGCTTGTACTCGAGCATGCCCTCGGCCAGGCCGCGTTCGCTGACGACGATGCGGTGCGGGATGCCGATCAGCTCCATGTCGGCGAACTTGACCCCGGGGCTGGTCTTCTTGTCACGGTCGTCCAGCAGCACCTCGTAGCCGGCGGCGGTCAGCTCGGCGTAGAGCTTGTCGGTGGCTTCGCGCACGGTCTCGTTCTCGTACTTCATCGGCACCAGGGCGATCTGAAAGGGCGCCAGGGCGTCGGGCCAGAGGATCCCGCGCTCGTCGTAGTTCTGTTCGATGGCGGCCGCCACCACGCGCGAGACGCCGATGCCGTAGCAGCCCATGGTCAGGGTCACCGGCTTGCCGTCCTCGCCCAGCACCTTGCAGCCCATGGCCTCGCTGTACTTGGTGCCGAGCTGGAAGATATGGCCGACCTCGATGCCGCGCTTGATCACCAGGGTGCCCTGGCCGTCCGGGCTGGGATCGCCCGCGACCACGTTGCGCAGGTCGGCCACGATCGGCAGCGGCAGGTCGCGTTCCCAGTTGAGGCCGAAGTAGTGCTTGTCGTCGATATTGGCGCCGGCGCCGAAATCGCTCATCAGGGCGACGCTGCGGTCGATGATGCAGGGGATCGGCAGATTCAGCGGGCCCAGCGAGCCGGGGCCGGCGCCGATGGCGGCGCGGATCTCGGCCTCGGAGGCGAACACCAACGGGCTGGCGACCAGCTCGTGGTTGGCGGCCTTGATCTCGTTCAGCTCGTGGTCGCCGCGCACGATCAGGGCGATCAGCTTGCCTTCCTCGGCCGCGTGCACCACCAGGGTCTTGATGGTCTTGTCGATGGCCAGGCCGAACTGCTTGACCAGGTCGTCGATGGTCCTGGTGTTCGGCGTGTCGACCAGACGCAGCTCCTCGGTGGCGGCGCCGCGTTCTTGCTCGCGCGGGATGGCCTCGGCCTTCTCGATGTTGGCGGCGTAGTCGGAGCTGTCGCTGAAGGCGATATCGTCTTCGCCGGATTCGGCCAGCACATGGAACTCGTGGGAGCCGGTGCCACCAATGGAGCCGGTATCGGCCTGCACCGGGCGGAAGTTCAGACCCAGGCGGGTGAACACATTGCAGTAGGCCTGGTGCATGCGGTCGTAGGTTTCCTGCAGCGAGGCCTGGCTCGGATGGAAGGAGTAGGCGTCCTTCATGATGAACTCGCGGCCGCGCATCAGGCCGAAGCGCGGGCGGATCTCGTCGCGGAACTTGGTCTGGATCTGATACAGGTTGATCGGCAGCTGCTTGTAGCTGTTCAGCTCGTTGCGCGCCAGATCGGTGATGACTTCCTCGTGGGTCGGGCCGACGCAGAACTCGCGGTCGTGGCGGTCCTTGATGCGCAGCAGTTCGGGGCCGTACTGCTCCCAGCGCCCGGACTCCTGCCACAGCTCGGCCGGCTGTACGGCCGGCATCAGCACTTCCAGGGCGCCGGCGGCGTTCATTTCCTCGCGCACTATGGCCTCGACCTTGCGCAGCACGCGCAGCCCCATCGGTAGCCAGGTGTAGAGGCCGGAGGCCAGCTTGCGAGTCATGCCGGCACGCAGCATCAGCTGGTGGCTGATCACCACGGCGTCGGAGGGGGTTTCCTTGAGGGTCGAGAGCAGGTACTGACTGGTACGCATGTTTGGCCGTTATGTCGGTTGCGAGGGCAAAGAATGACTCGGCATTGTACGGTGCCAGCCAGGTGGCGTACAGGACAGACCGGGAGTCGAATATGGCGGAGCTGACCGCAGGCCAGGTGCAGGCGCTGATTCGCGCTGGAGTGCCGATGGCCGAGGATATCGATCTGTGCATCGATCATCTGGATGGCGACAGGGTGGTGGCCAGGGTGCCTTTCCACGCCAGGCTGGTGCGCCCGGGCGGCACCCTGTCGGGGCCAGCCATCATGGCGCTGGCCGATGCGGCCATGTATGCGGTGGTGCTGGGTAGACTCGGACGGGTGGAGATGGCGGTGACGGCCAATCTCAATATCAACTTCCTGGCCAGGCCGAAGCCAGTCGATCTGCTGGCAGAGGCGCGCATTCTGCGCCTGTCGAAGCGCCAGGCGGTATGTGAGGTGCAGCTCTATTCGCAAGGCGAGGAGGGTGAGCTGGTGGCGCATGTCACCGGTACCTACGCCCTGCCGCTGTAAATTGCCTGAGTGAATAAAAAAGAACCCGGCCTAGGCCGGGTTCTTTTTGCACTGACTTCGGTAACGCTAGGACTTACAGCACGTCCAGCGGGTACTCAATGATCAGGCGGGTGTCGTTCAGGTCGCGACCGAAGTTGGCGCGGTACACGGCATGGCGTACGCGGAAGGACAGGTCCTTGGCGGCACCTTCCTGAATCACGTATTTGCTTTCCATGTTCAGCTCGTGACGCTTGCCTTCTTTGCCGTCAGCGCGAACACCGTCGATGTCGTCGCTGGTGACGTAGCGGGTCATGAAGCTCAGGCCCGGTACGCCGTATTCGGCCATGTTCAGGTCGTAGCGAGCCTGCCAGGACTTCTCGTCTTGCAGCTCGTAGTCACCGATCTGCACGGAGTTGTTCAGGTACACGGCGCCACCACCATCGATGCCGTAGGTGTAGCCGGTGTCACCGCTGGAGCGTTGGTAGGCGATGGTGACCTTGTGGCCGCCGAAGCCGTAAGAGGGCGCGATACTCCAGATGCGGTTATCGAGCTCGCCGGAGAACTTCTTGCCATCGTCGGTGGTGCGATAGAAGTTGAAGTCCAGGCCGAAGGACTGGTCGTTGCCCAGATCCTGACCGTAGTTCAGGTTCAGGTAGGTCTTCTTGAAGTGGTCTTCGACATCGGAGAAGAACAGGGCGCCGCTGAAGTCGTCGGTGAAGGCGTAGTTGGCACCGAAGATATTGGCGGAGGTCAGGGTGTGCAGGTTTTCATCGCTGTCCTCAGAGGTGACGGTGTCACGTCCGGCAGCAGTTTGAGAGCTCAGAGCGGTGAAGCGGCCGGCGGTCAGGGTCAGGCCGGAGATTTCATCGCTGGTCAACAGGGTTCCGGTGGCGACTTCCGGCAGGATACGGCTGTCGTCGGTGGAGAACACCGGAGTATCGAGCATCATATTGCCGTGCTTGAGCACGGTGTTGGAGACGCGGAACTTGATGGCGCCGCCGACTTCGCTCTGAGTGTCCTCGGCGGTGCCGTCGCTGTCTACGCCGAACAGGCCATTGCCCTGGCGGCCAGCGCCGGTGTCGAGCTTGATGCTGCTCAGCGAGTGGGCGTCCACGCCGACACCGACGGTGCCCTGGGTGAAGCCGGATTCGAACAGCAGGCGGATGCCCAGGCCGAAGTCTTCACGATAGCCTTTGCGTTCGCCTTTGGCCTCGTTGGCTTCGGACTCGTGAGTGGCGCCGTGTTTGAAGTCACGGTTCATGTACAGGGCGCGGTTGAAGATCTTGAAACTGCTGTCTTCAACAATGCCGTTCGACTCGGATTGTGCGCTGGCGAAGGCCAGCTGGGTGCTTGCGGCGGTCACGGCCAGGGCCAGTGCGCTCCACTTCATCACTTGCATTGTGATTGCTCCTTTGGTTTAGAAGATTTGCACCGCCCATTGTTTTGTTGTATGGGCGGCTCTTTCTTTTTGTGTCGGCGCTAACTTATAGCACGGAGACTTAAGTTGGCGACAGATATCATTGATTCCCTATGAGTTATTAGTATGCACGTCGCAAATTTGCATCTGTGATGTCGCATTTTTGTAGGGATTCCGTCTTGAGCCTCCGTCTCGGGTGTCGAGATAACTCAGCAAAACCAGTCGCTTAGCGCCCTTGGCGGGTTGGCGGTGAGTTTGCCGGATGCTCTCGATGGCCTGGGTCGACGGTGGGGTGGCAAAAGCAAATTTCGTGCACAAAGTGCGGTTGATAGGGGCAAATCAATCGATCCCCGTGAGTTGTGCCGGTTTTACGCATCTTGCTGTCGTTCCCAGGCTGTGGTTGTCGGGCGGCTGGGGTGTGGCGGCGTTACCGTGGCGGGGCTTCGGTAACGCTTTTGGGGCGTCGTGTGCGGTTTTGGGGCGGCCTCGTTTATCTTGTGCTCGCCGATGGGGCGGTGCTTTCGATCGCCTCGGGCAGTCGTTATGCTGCGCCGCCCTTATTCTTGCTGGAGATTATCCCGATGTTCAGCCTCGATTCCCGTTTGCAGCAGGACACCCTGGTGCTTGGGGACTTTCCCCTGTGCCGGTTGCTGCTGATGAACGATGCCAATTATCCCTGGTTCATTCTGGTGCCGCGGCGCGAGTCCGTGAGTGAGCTGTTTCAGCTGGATGAGGCCGATCGGCAGCAACTCTGGCTGGAGACCAACCGGCTGGCGGAGACGCTCAAGGATGCCTTCGTGGCGGACAAGATGAATGTCGCTACCCTGGGTAATGTGGTGAGTCAGCTGCACATGCATGTCATAGTGCGGCGCCGGGAGGACCCGGCCTGGCCTGCGCCCGTGTGGGGCAAGCTGCCTGCTCGCCCGTACGAGGTGGGCGAAATCGAGGCGCTACGCCAGCGCCTGCGCTCGGCGCTGACCGACGACTTCCAGTTTTTCGAGGGCTGACAGCATGGAGTTGGAATCGCGCATCATCGAGCTGGAGACTCGCCTGGCCTTTCAGGACGACACCATTGCGACCCTCAATGATGTGCTGGTAGAGCAGCGGCGCGAACTCGAGCGCTTGCAGCTACAGGTGCAGGCGCTGGCCAGGCGCCAGGCGGAGATGGCCGGGCAGTTCGGCATCGCCGAGGATGAGTCGCCGCCGCCGCATTATTGAATGGGTATTCGCGCTGCCAACTCTGTGCGTGGTGGCGTTTGTTCACTTTGTTCGCGAACAATAAAAAACGCCGGGCCCTTGGGTCCGGCGTTTTTTGGTCGGGGCGACTCAGTGGCTGGGTACGGCGACTATCACGTCCTCGGCCTGCAGGCCCTTGTCGCGCTGCATCACCGAGAACTCGACGCGCTGCCCCTCCACCAGAATGCGATGGCCCTCCCCGCGAATGGCGCGGAAGTGCACGAAGATGTCATCGCCGCGGTCGCGGGAAATGAAGCCGAAGCCCTTGGAGGTGTTGAACCATTTGACCGTGCCCGTTTCGCGATTGCCACTCATCGGGCGGCTGGCGGGGGCTCGGCGTGCGGTCTTACTGCTCAGGTTGATGGCCAGGTGCAGCAGGGTGGCGCTCAGTAGTATCGATAGGCTCAGCAGGGCAGCGGGCTGGTTGCCGATCTGCGGCAGTGGTGCCAGCAGGATCAGGGCCTGCAGCACGCTGGCGAATACCACTAGGGCCGATGCCAGGACCTGCAACTGATTGCGGGCGCCCTGGTGGCGCAGCGGCAGCAGGGGGGCGAGCAGCAGGTTGGTCATGCCGAGCAGGGCCAGGCAGAGGGCGTCGGCGTTGTGCAGATGAGGCAGTGCGTCGCTGCGCAGGCTTGGTGCGAGGGACAGCAGCAGGGCGCCGCCGCCTGTGATCAGGTGAACGATCTTGAGCATGGTCGATGAACTCGCTTGTCTTGAAAGGCTAGATGAAGTGCGGCTGCCCGATGCATGGGCGGATAACCGGCTGTGCCGCTCGGCGGCACGCCGGTATTTAACCGCAAAGAAGATGCCTACTCAAATCAAGCGCTTAGTGCCGTTTCCGGGGCGGGGGGGTGGGTCTGGTTGCGGCCATTGCGTTTGGCCTGGTAGAGGGCGTCGTCGGCGCGGGTGACCAGGCTGTCAAAGGTGTCGCCGGTCTCGGCCAGGGCGATGCCGAAGGAAGCGGTGATGCTGTCCAGCACCTTGTCGGTACTGCGCACCTTGACCCTCAGGGACTGGATTTTCAGGCGCAGTTGCTCGGCGAAGGCGCTGGCGGTTTCTATTTCGAAGCAGTCGCGCAGGATCACGCAGAATTCCTCGCCGCCGTAGCGGGCCGCTATGCCCTGGGAGGGCAGCATGTCGCGCAGTAGCTGACCGACATGCTGCAATACCCGGTCCCCCAGAGGGTGGCCGTACTGATCGTTGAACTGCTTGAAGTGGTCGATATCCAGCATCACCAGCGCCAGGCCTTGGGTGCTTTTTGCGAGCGCCTGGTCCAGCAGGCGGGTGAAGGCGTGGCGATTGAAGACATTGGTCAGGCTGTCGAGGGTGGCGGCGGCCTGGGCGCGTTCCAGCTGGGAACGCAGGCTCTGGATCTCCGCCTGGGCGGCACGCAGGCGATAGAGGAACTGCTCCTGCTGGCTCTGCATCTGCTGGGTGCTGAGCTGCAGTTCGTTGAGCACGCTGGGCAGGTCTTCGGCTATGGGTTCGCGCAGCGCGGCCAGGCCCTGCGACAGGCTCTCCTGGTAGTGCTGGCTGCCGTTGACGCTGCGAGCCACGCCGTGTTCGATGTCGTCGACCAGCTCGATGACCTGTTGCTGGCCGGCCCTGGCCTCCTCGAGCTCGCCGCGAATGATGTATTCGCGGAACAGCTTGAGCGCGGACTCGGGGGGGAAGCTGGCGAAGTCCTTGACGATCTTGTCCAGGCGCCGGTTCAGCTCGGGCTCGGAGCCCCTGCAGTAGGTGAACCAGAGGGCATAGTGCAGCGGGTTCGGCGGAATATCGTGGCGCACCATGTGCGGCACGGCCCGCTTGAGCAGATCGGCGGCCTCGCGAGTCTCTTCGGGGTAGAGCTCGAGAAGGGAGGGGGCTTTGGGCGCCTGGCTCATGTGAATCCCTGCGTGAAGACGAGGCGGATAATCGTAAAGGATAGAGTAGCTCCGGGGTGGTGCCCAGAAAACTCCGGAAAAGCCCCGGCCTGCTGCGTGGGGCGGGCGCCCCTCGCTATGCGAGGGGGGGGTTCAGGCGGCCAGCAGGCTGCGTAGCATCCAGGCGGTCTTCTCGTGTACCTGCATGCGCTGGGTCAACAAATCGGCGGTCGGCTCGTCGCTGACCTTGTCCAGCAACGGGAAGATGCCGCGGGCGGTGCGTACCACGGCCTCCTGGCCCTGTACCAGCAGCCTGATCATGTCCTCGGCGGCGGGCACGCCTTGCTCTTCCTCGATCGAGGATAGGCGGGCGTAAGCCGCGTAGGTGCCGGGGGCGGGGAAGCCGAGGGCGCGGATGCGCTCGGCGATCAGGTCCACGGCCAGGGCCAGCTCGGTGTACTGCGCCTCGAACATCAGGTGCAGGGTGTTGAACATCGGGCCGGTGACGTTCCAGTGAAAGTTGTGGGTCTTCAGATACAGGGTATAGGTGTCGGCCAGCAGGCGGGACAGGCCGTCGGCGATGGCGGCGCGATCCTGCTCGGCGATACCGATGTTGATTTCCATGCCATTTCTCCTTCAGGTGGCCGTGTAGAGGCTTTCGCAAGGATTGCAGCCTATCACGGACGTCTGCATTTCCACCTTGGTCTTATATCAATCGGGTCTATGCCCGCAGGCTATGGCTGGCGGGCCAGCTCCGGACGCTCATGCAGGGTGCGGTTGAACACTTCGACCCAGTAGGCGCTGAACTGCAGGCCGGCCAGGCTGTTGATCTCCAGGATGGCGCGCAGGCGCGGGCGCTTGCTCAGGGTCTGGTGGGCGCGCTCGTGGGTGCGCGCGTCGAAGGTGTCGGCGATGTTGAGGATCAGCGCGCCGGGATGGATTTCCCCCTCCCGCAGGCCCTTGGGATAACCGCTGCCATCGGCGTGCTCCTGGTGCTGCAGGATGATTTCGCTGGCGCCGGCCCAGGCCGGCATGCGCTTGAGCAGCTCGCTGGCCTGGCGCGGGTGCGACTGCATCTGGCGGCGTTCCTCGCGGCTCAGCTCGCTCTGCTTGTGCAGCAGCTCCAGCGGCAGGAAGGCCATGCCTAGGTCGTGCAGGCACACGGCGGCGGCCAGCTGGTTCGGCTCCACCGGTTTGCCGGCGCATTCGTTCATGGCCAGGGCCAGGTCGAGCAGGCGCAGGCCGCGTCCATGCCAGAAGGGCGAGCGGTGTTCGCCGGCGTTCATCAACTCGGCGAAGAATCGCAGGTCGACCTCCGCCTCTATGCCATAGCGCTCCAGCAGCTGTTGCAGTTGCCCCTGGCCGACTTCCACCGGCTGCAGGCGGGTGCTGGGGTCGAGATGCAGCAGCAGGGTGCGGCGAATCTCGGTCTGCTGCGCCCCGGGGGCGGCGGCCAGTGCCTGCAGGGCCTGGCACTGGCTGGCGATCTGCCGTGGCTCGGGCGCGAGGGCGAGGCCCAGGGCGGCGTCGATCAGCTGGCGCAGCTGGTCCAGGCTGAGCAGCAGGATGTCGCCGAGCAGGCTGTCGAACTGCAGGCTGCCCTCGCGCAGGCGCTCAAGCACGTCCTCCATGGCCTGCGGCAGCGGCAGCAGGTGATTCAGTTCGACGTAGCCCAGGCTGCCCTTGATGGTGTGCACCAGGCGGAACAGCTCGCGCAGGCGGTCGCCGTCCTGGGGATGGCGTTCCAGCTCGATCAGCAGCTGCTCGCAGCGCGGCAGATTGTCGGCGGTGTCGAGGCGGAACTCCTCCAGCAGGTCGCTGGGAATGTCGGCGGGGCGGGGCAGGGCCATGGGGTGGTCTCCGCAAGGCTGGAATCTCAGTATAGAAAGGCCGGCTGCACCGGTGCGATTAACCCTATATAATCCCGCCCCTTGTCCTGGATGCGGATGCGCACAGGCCAGGGCGCGCGGCGCCATTGGTCGCCTGTTCCTGCGCTTTCCCCTCCGATTTGCAGAAAATGCTCGCTATTGCCCGGGCCGGCCGGGTGCCAATTCAAGACCGATCTAGAGAAGCGAACCACGACCATGATGCGCAGCCACTATTGCGGCCAACTGAACGAGAGCCTGGACGGCCAGGAAATCACCCTTTGCGGCTGGGTTCACCGCCGGCGCGACCACGGTGGCGTGATCTTCCTCGACATCCGCGACCGTGAAGGCCTGGCCCAGGTGGTGTTCGACCCGGATCGCGCCGAGACCTTCGCCAAGGCCGACCGCGTGCGCAGCGAGTACGTGGTGAAGATTCGCGGCAAGGTACGCCTGCGCCCCGAAGGCGCGCGCAACCCGAACATGGCCAGCGGCGCCATCGAGGTGCTGGGCTACGAGCTGGACGTACTGAACCAGGCCGAGACTCCGCCCTTCCCGCTGGACGAATACTCCGACGTGGGCGAGGAAACCCGCCTGCGCTACCGCTTCATCGATCTGCGTCGCCCGGAGATGGCCGAGCGCCTGAAGCTGCGTTCGCGCATCACCAGCAGCATCCGCCGCTACCTGGACGACAACGGCTTCCTCGACGTCGAGACGCCGATCCTGACCCGCGCCACCCCGGAAGGCGCGCGCGACTACCTGGTGCCGAGCCGCACCCACGCCGGCAGCTTCTTCGCCCTGCCGCAGTCGCCGCAGCTGTTCAAGCAGCTGCTGATGGTGGCCGGCTTCGACCGCTACTACCAGATCGCCAAGTGCTTCCGCGACGAGGACCTGCGCGCCGACCGCCAGCCGGAGTTCACCCAGATCGACATCGAGACCAGCTTCCTCGATGAGAGCGACATCATGGGCATCACCGAGACCATGATCCGCAACCTGTTCAAGGAAGTGCTGGGCGTGGAGTTCGGCGAGCTTCCGCACATGCCGCTGGCCGAGGCCATGCGCCGTTTCGGCTCGGACAAGCCGGACCTGCGCATCCCGCTGGAGCTGGTGGATGTCGCCGATCAGCTGAAAGAAGTCGAGTTCAAGGTGTTCTCCGGTCCGGCCAACGATGCCAAGGGTCGCGTCGCCGCCCTGCGCGTGCCGGGTGCCGCCAGCATGCCGCGCAGTCAGATCGACGACTACACCAAGTTCGTCGGCAACTACGGCGCCAAGGGCCTGGCCTACATCAAGGTCAATGAGCGCGCCAAGGGCGTCGAAGGCCTGCAGTCGCCGATCGTCAAGTTCATCCCCGAGGCCAACCTCAACGTGATCCTCGATCGCGTCGGCGCGGTCGACGGCGATATCGTGTTCTTCGGTGCCGACAAGGCCAAGGTCGTCTGCGATGCCCTCGGTGCCCTGCGTATCAAGGTCGGTCACGATCTGAACCTGCTCACCTGCGAGTGGGCGCCGCTGTGGGTGGTCGACTTCCCGATGTTCGAGGAAAACGACGACGGCAGCCTGACCGCCATGCACCACCCCTTCACCGCCCCCAAGTGCAGCCCGGAAGAGCTCAAGGCCAACCCGGCCGCGGCCCTGTCGCGCGCCTACGACATGGTGCTCAACGGCACCGAGCTGGGCGGTGGCTCCATCCGTATCCACGACAAGAAGATGCAGCAGGCCGTGTTCGAGATCCTCGGCATCGGCGAGGAGGAGCAGCAAGAGAAGTTCGGCTTCCTGCTGGACGCCCTGAAGTTCGGCGCGCCGCCCCACGGTGGCCTGGCCTTCGGTCTGGACCGCCTGGTGATGCTGATGACCGGCGCCAGCTCGATCCGCGAAGTGATCGCCTTCCCGAAAACCCAGAGCGCGGCCTGCGTCATGACCCAGGCGCCGGGCCTGGTCGACAACAAGGCGCTGCGCGAGCTGCATATCCGCCTGCGCGAGCAGCCCAAGGCGGAGTAAAACGGCGGCAAGCCGTGGGCTTCGAGCTGCAAGATGCACGCTTGAGGCTTGCGGCTTGCGGCTCAAATCTGGATAGGAGTGAGTTATGGCTGGTCATTCCAAATGGGCCAACATCAAGCACCGCAAGGGGCGCCAGGACGCCAAGCGCGGCAAGATCTTCACCAAGCTGATTCGCGAGCTGACCGTGGCGGCCAAGCATGGCGGCCCAGTGCCGGCGGACAACCCGCGCCTGCGCCTGGCGGTCGACAAGGCCCTCACGGCCAATATGTCGCGCGACGTGATCGACCGCGCCATCGCCCGTGGCGCCGGCAACACCGAAGCCGACAACATGATCGAGCTGAGCTACGAGGGCTACGCGCCGAGCGGCGTGGCCATCATCATCGAAGCCATGACCGACAATCGCAACCGTACCGCCGCTGACGTGCGCCACGCCTTCACCAAGTGCGGCGGCAACCTGGGTACCGACGGCTCGGTGGCCTATATGTTCGAGCGCAAGGGGCAGATCAGCTTCGCCCCGGGCGTGGATGAGGACGCCCTGATGGAGGCGGCTCTGGAAGCCGGCGCCGACGACGTGGAGATGGGCGAGGACGGCTCGGCCCTGGTCTCCACCAGCTTCGCCGACTTCCTCTCGGTCAACGAGGCGCTGGCCGCCGCCGGCTTCAAGGGCGACGAGGCCGAGGTGGCGATGATCCCCTCGACCATGGCGCCGATCGCCGATTTGGACACCGCCAAGAAGGTGCTCAAGCTGATCGACATGCTGGAAGACCTGGACGACGTGCAGAACGTCTACCACAACGCCGAGATACCCGACGAGATCATGGAGCAGCTCGACTGATCCCTGCGTCGTGAGGAAAAGCCGGAAGCCGCTCGCGCTCTTCCGGCTTTTTTATATGCGTGGCGCTCCGTATACTCGCGGCTGGATAAATAGACAGTGCCTTGGCGCGCGGAGCTGAACCCGGCATGACCCTGATTCTCGGCATCGACCCCGGCTCGCGCATCACCGGCTACGGCGTGGTGCGCGACACCGGGCGTGGCTGCGAGTACGTCGCCTCCGGTTGCATCCGCACCGGCGAGGGCGATCTGGCCAGTCGTCTGCAGAAGGTGTTTCGCGGGGTCGGCGAGGTGATTCGCCTGCATGGGCCGGTGACCATGGGCATCGAA
The DNA here is from genome assembly GCF_039888625.1 of Pseudomonas sp. CAU 1711. Lineage (NCBI taxonomy): Bacteria > Pseudomonadati > Pseudomonadota > Gammaproteobacteria > Pseudomonadales > Pseudomonadaceae > Pseudomonas > Pseudomonas sp. CAU 1711. The sequence goes on along the minus strand of NZ_JBDQQT010000009.1, from coordinate 159,715 downwards.
CAGGTGTTCATGGCCAAGAACGCCGATTCGGCGCTCAAGCTCGGCCAGGCCCGTGGCGCGGCCATAGTCGCCGGTATCGAGGCCGGGCTGGAGGTCAGCGAATACACCGCCAGCCAGGTCAAGCAGGCCATCGCCGGCAGCGGCGGGGCGGACAAGCAGCAGGTGCAGATGATGGTCATGCACCTGCTCAAGCTCACGCAGAAGCCGCAGATCGACGCCTCCGACGCCCTGGCCATCGCCCTCTGCCATGCCCATCACCGGCAGAGCCTGATTCCCCATAACCTGCTCGGCGCCAAGCGGCGCGGCGGCCGTCTGCGCCTGTAACCAGAAGGATAAATAGAAGTGATCGGACGCCTGAAGGGCTCCCTGGCGGAGAAGCAGCCGCCGCACCTGATTCTCGACGTGGGCGGCATCGGCTACGAAGTGGAAGTGCCGATGACCACCCTCTATCGCCTGCCGGCGGTGGGCCAGCCGGTGACCCTGCACACCCATCTGGTGGTGCGCGAGGACGCCCACCTGCTCTACGGCTTCTTCGAAAAGCGCGAGCGCGAGCTGTTTCGCGAACTGATCCGGCTCAATGGCGTCGGTCCCAAGCTGGCCCTGGCGCTGATGTCCGGTCTGGAGGTGGACGAGCTGGTGCGCTGCGTGCAGGCCCAGGACACCGGGGTCCTGGTGAGGATTCCCGGCGTCGGCAAGAAGACCGCCGAGCGCCTGCTGGTGGAGCTCAAGGATCGCTTCAAGGCCTGGGAGAGCATGCCGTCCATCGCCCCGCTGGTGGTGGAACCTCGCGCCGGCGTGGCAGTCTCAAGCGCGGAGAGCGATGCCCTCAGCGCATTGATCGCCCTCGGCTTCAAGCCGCAGGAGGCCAGCAAGGCCGTGGCGGCGATCAAGGAAGAGGGGCTGTCCAGCGAAGAGATGATCCGCCGCGCCCTGAAAGGAATGGTGTAACCCGTGATAGAAGCCGATCGCCTGATCACCGCCAGCAGCCGCGACCGCGACGAGCAGCTGGACCGCGCCATCCGCCCGCTGGCGCTGGCCGAGTACATCGGCCAGCCGGTGGTGCGCGAGCAGATGGAGCTGTTCATCCAGGCCGCCAAGAACCGCCAGGAGGCGCTGGACCATACGCTGATCTTCGGTCCGCCCGGCCTGGGCAAGACCACCCTGGCCAATATCATCGCCCAGGAGATGGGCGTGTCGATCAAGAGCACCTCCGGCCCCGTGCTGGAGCGTCCGGGCGACCTGGCCGCGCTGCTGACCAACCTGGAGGCCGGCGACGTGCTGTTCGTCGACGAGATCCATCGCCTCTCGCCCGTCGTGGAGGAGGTGTTGTACCCGGCCATGGAGGACTTCCAGCTCGACATCATGATCGGCGAGGGGCCGGCCGCGCGTTCGATCAAGCTCGACCTGCCACCCTTCACCCTGGTCGGCGCCACCACCCGTGCCGGCATGCTGACCAACCCGCTGCGCGACCGCTTCGGCATCGTCCAGCGCCTGGAGTTCTACTCCAGCGAGGATCTGGCCACCATAGTCACGCGCTCGGCCGGCATTCTCGGTCTGCACATCGATGCGCAGGGCGCTTTCGAGATCGCCCGCCGCGCCCGTGGCACGCCGCGCATCGCCAACCGCCTGCTACGCCGTGTGCGCGACTTCGCCGAGGTGCGCGCCGGCGGTCAGATCAGCCGCGCCATCGCCGATCAGGCGCTGAACATGCTGGACGTCGACGAGCGTGGCTTCGACCACCAGGACCGGCGTCTACTGCTGGCCATGATCGACAAGTTCGACGGCGGCCCGGTAGGCGTCGACAACCTGGCCGCGGCCATCGGCGAGGAGCGCGGCACCATCGAGGACGTGCTCGAGCCCTACCTGATCCAGCAGGGCTATATCATGCGCACGCCGCGCGGACGGGTGGTGACCCGGCACGCCTACCTGCATTTCGGTCTCAACCTGCCCAAGCGGCTGGCCGAGGCGCCCACCGCGGACCTGTTCGACGGCAGCGACGAGTAACAAAAAATAGTTGTCGCCCCCGATTGGCAACCCAGAGAGCTGGCACTAGAGTATGCGCGCACAAAACGAGGCTCAGCCTTTCGTCCTCCGTAGCCGGGTCTACTACGAAGACACCGACGCCGGTGGCATCGTCTACTACGTCAATTACCTCAAGTTCATGGAGCGGGCTCGTACCGAGCGCTTGCGGCACCTGGGTTTTGCCCAGTCGCAACTGGTCGACGAGAACCTGCTGTTCGTCGTGCACTCCGCCGAGGCGCGCTATCACGCGCCGGCCCGGCTGGACGACGAACTATTTATCACGGCCGAGGTGGTCGAGTTGAACCGTGCCAGCCTGCGCTTTCGTCAACAGGTACGACGGGCGACGGACGAGACGCTGCTCTGCGAGGGGCAGTTCCTGGTGGCCTGCGTGCGTGCCGACAATTTGAAACCCCGTGCCATTCCCGAAGCGCTGCGCCAGGCCTTCGCCGGCGCGGTTCCCGTTCCCGTAGGAGAGTAAGCGTGGAAGCAGCCAACGCCGCAGTTGACCATATGTCGATGTGGAGCCTGATCAGCAACGCCAGTCTGGTGGTGCAGCTGGTCATGCTGATCCTGGTGGCCGCCTCGGTCACCTCCTGGATCATGATCTTCCAGCGCAGCACCATGCTGCGCGCCGCCAAGAAGTCCCTCGAAGTATTCGAGGAGCGTTTCTGGTCCGGCATCGACCTGTCCAAACTGTACCGCCAGGCCGGCAGCAATCCGGACCCGGACTGCGGCGTCGAGCAGATCTTCCGCGCCGGTTTCAAGGAATTCTCGCGCCTGCGCCAGCAGTCGGGCGTCGATCCGGACGCGGTGATGGACGGCGTGGCCCGGGCCATGCGCGTGGCCATCTCGCGCGAGGAGGAGAAGCTGGAGACCGCCCTGCCGTTTCTCGCCACCGTCGGTTCCACCAGCCCCTACATCGGCCTGTTCGGCACCGTGTGGGGCATCATGAACTCCTTCCGTGGCCTGGCCCAGGTGCAGCAGGCCACCCTGGCCACCGTGGCCCCGGGCATCGCCGAGGCGCTGATCGCCACGGCCATCGGCCTGTTCGCCGCGATTCCGGCGGTGATCGCCTACAACCGCTTCTCCGCCCGCGGCGAGATGCTGGTGGGCCGCTACTACACCTTCGCCGATGAGTTCCAGGCGATCCTGCACCGCAAGGTCCACACCTCGGACGACTAAAGGCGCAGCCCATGGCCAGAATTCGCAACAGACGCAAACCGGTCGCCGAGATGAACGTCGTACCCTATATCGACGTGATGCTGGTGCTGCTGGTGATCTTCATGGTGACCGCGCCGATGCTCAATCAGGGCGTCAAGGTCGACCTGCCCAAGGTCTCCAGCGAGGTGCTGCCGCAGGACAATAACGCCCGCGTGCTGACCATCTCGATCAAGGCCGACAAGACCTACTACTGGAACATGGGCGAGGAAGTCGACCCGGACCAGAGCAAGGCCAGCGAGACCGCCATCGAGCTGCCCGCGCTGGTGCAGACGGTCGGCGCGATCATGAACCAGAACGCCAGCCAGGGTAAGAAGGTGCAGGTCTTCGTGCGCGGCGACAAGGCGGTCGACTACGGCTCGGTCATGGCCGTGATGGGCGGCCTGCAGCAGGCCGGCGTGGGCAATGTCGGGCTGATCACCGAGGCGCCCTGATGCAGCAGCAGAGCGTTCGCTCCTCCTCGGAAAGCTACTTCTGGCCCACGGTCTGGGCCGTGGCGCTGCATGCCCTGCTGTTCGCCATGCTGTTCGTCAGCTTCCAGTTCGCCCCCGAGCTGCCGCCGGCGCGGCCGATAGTGCAAGCTACCCTGTACCAGTTGAAGTCGCAGAGCCAGGCCACCACCCAGACCAACCAGAAGATTGCCGGCGAGGCCGAAAAAACTAAGGCGCGCCAGTACGAGGTGGAGCAGCTCGAGACCAAGAAGCAGGAGCAGCAGAAACAGCAGGCCGCAGAGGAACAAAAGAAGGTCGAGGCGGCCAAACAGGCCGAGGCCAAGAAGAAGGCCGAGGCGCAGAAGAAGGCCGCGGAACAGAAGAAGCAGGCCGAAATCGCCAAGAAGAAGGCCGAGGACGAGAAGAAGAAAGCCGCCGAGGAGGCCAAGAAGAAGGCCTACGAGGCGCAGAAGAAAAAGGCCGAGGAAGAGCGCAAGAAAAAGGCCGCCGCCGAAGCCGCCAAGAAGAAGGCCGCGCAGGAGGCCGCGCGCAAGGCCGCCGAGGACAAGAAGGCGCAGGCCCTGGCCGAGCTGCTGGGCGACACCACCGAACGTCAGCAGGCGGTGGCCGATACCCAGGGCGACCAGGTGGCCGGTAGTCTCGACGACCTGATTATCAAACTGGTCAGCGAGCAGTGGCAGCGCCCGCCGTCCGCACGCAATGGTATGAGCGTCGAGGTGCTGATCCAAATGCTGCCCGATGGCACCATAGTCAACGCCTCGGTCACCCGTTCCAGCGGCGATGCGCCGTTCGACAACTCGGCGGTGGCGGCGGTGAAGAACGTCGTTCGCATTCCGGAAATGCAACAACTGGATAGTGCAACTTTCAACGCCATGTACCGTCAGCGGCGAATGATTTTCAAACCGGAGGATTTGTCTCTGTGAATACCTTGATGCGTATTGTCCTGCTGGGCCTGAGCCTGCTGGTCGGCTCGGTGCAGGCAGCGGATCCGCTGGTGGTCACCACCGGCTCCGACCGCGCCATCCCCATCGCCGTGGTGCCTTTTGGCTGGCAGGGTGGCACCGTGCTGCCCGAGGACCTGGCCACGGTGATCGGCAACGATCTGCGCAACTCCGGCATGTACGAGCCGATTGCCCGGCAGAACATGATCAGCCTGCCGACCTCGGCGGCCGAGATCATCTATCGCGACTGGCAGGCCCTGGGCGCCCAGTACGTGATGGTCGGCAGCATAGTGCCGAACGGCGCGCGCCTGCAGGTGCAGTTCGCCCTGTTCAACGTGGCGACCCAGCAGCAGGTGGTGGCCGGCACCGTCGGCGGTACCACCGACCAGCTGCGCGACATGGCCCACCATATCGCCGATCAGGCCTTCGAGAAGCTCACCGGCATCAAGGGCGCCTTCTCCACCAAGATGCTCTATGTCACCGCCGAGCGTTTTGGCGTCAACAACACCCGCTACACCCTGCAGCGCTCCGACTACGACGGCGCCCGTGGCGTGACCCTGCTGCAGTCGCGCGAGCCGATCCTGTCGCCGCGTTACGCGCCGGATGGCCGTCGCATCGCCTATGTGTCCTTCGAGCAGCGCCGCCCGCGCATCTTCCTGCAGCACATCGATACCGGTCGCCGCGAGCAGCTGACCAACTTCGAGGGCCTCAACGGCGCGCCGGCCTTCTCGCCGGACGGCAATCGCCTGGCCTTCGTGCTGTCCAAGGATGGCAACCCGGAAATCTATGTGATGGACCTGGGTAGCCGGCAGATTCAGCGCGTGACCAATTCGCCGGCGATCGAGACCGAGCCGTTCTGGGGCAAGGACGGGCAGACTCTGTACTTCACCAGCGACCGCGCCGGCAAGCCGCAGATCTACAAGCAGGCCATCTTCGGTGGCGCGGCCCAGCGGGTGACCTTCACCGGCAACTACAATGCCAACCCGAAGCTGTCGGCCGACGAGAAGACCCTGGTGATGATCCATCGCCAGGATGGCTTCACCAACTTCAAGGTGGCCGCCCAGGACCTGGTGACCAGCCGTTTGCGCATCCTCTCCGAGACCAGTCTGGATGACTCGCCCACTGTTGCGCCCAATGGCACCATGCTAATCTACGCCACCCGCCAGCAGGGCCGGGGAGTCTTGATGCTCGTGTCCACCAATGGGCGCGTTAGGCTCCCAATTCCTACCGCTCAAGGCGATGTCCGAGAGCCTTCGTGGTCCCCATACCTGAACTGATGCGGTAATCAGAACCAACACTTTTTCAAACCAACCCTGGGATCATTAGGAGTCCATTATGGATATGCTGAAATTTGGCAAATTTGCCGCTCTGAGCCTGGCTCTGGCCGTGGCTGTCGGCTGTTCTTCCAAGGGCGGCGACGCCTCCGGCGAAGGCGCTGTCGACCCGAACGCCGGTTACAACGCTGGCGGCAGCGGCGTTGACGGTGCCCTGAGCGAAGAAGCCGCTCTGCGCGCCATCACCACCTTCTACTTCGAGTACGACAGCTCCGACCTGAAGCCGGAAGCCATGCGCGCTCTGGACGTACACGCCAAGGACCTGAAAGGCAACGGCGCTCGCGTCGTTCTGGAAGGCCACACCGACGAGCGCGGTACCCGCGAGTACAACATGGCTCTGGGTGAGCGTCGCGCCAAGGCCGTTCAGCGCTACCTGGTGCTGCAGGGCGTTTCCCCGGCCCAGCTGGAGCTGGTGTCCTACGGTGAAGAGCGTCCGGTTGCCGTCAGCAGCGACGAGTCCTCCTGGGCTCAGAACCGCCGCGTCGAACTGCGCAAGTAATTCGCCATGCGTAAGTGCCCTCGTATCCTGACCTCTCTGCTTCTGGCCCTGCCGCTCGCGGCACAGGCCGAGGTTCCCGTGGTGGATGGCAGCGCCGGCTACGGCAGCAGCTATCCGCCGGTCGGTTACGGTACGAGCGGCGCCTACGCCGGGGCCGGGGCGCAAGCCCCGGTCTCGGCGCAGGGCGAGCTGTTCATCCAGCTGCAGCAGATGCAGCAGGAAATCGCCCAACTGCGAGGCATGCTCGAGGAGCAACAACACGAGATCGCCCGCCTCAAGCAAGAGAGCCAGGCACGCTACCAGGATCTCGACAGCCGCCTGCAAGGCGGTGCCGCCGGTGCCCAGCAGGCGCCCGCACAGAATCCCCCGGCCGACGGCGCGATCGACGCCGCCGGCGCACCCGTCGCCCCGGTCCAGCAGGCTCCGGCGGCCAGCAACGAGCCGGCCGATCCGGCCAAGGAAAAGCTCTACTACGATGCCGCCTTCGACCTGATCAAGGCCAAGGACTTCGCCAAGGCCGGCCAGGCCTTCGAGGGCTTCCTGCGCAAGTTCCCGCAGAGCCAGTACGCCGGCAACGCCCAGTACTGGCTGGGCGAAGTCAACCTGGCCAATGGCGACCTGCAGGGCGCCGGCAAGGCCTTCGCCCAGGTCGCCGCCAGCTATCCGACCCACGCCAAGGTGCCGGATTCGCTGTTCAAGCTGGCCGACGTCGAGCAACGCCTGGGCAACACCGAGCGCGCCAAGGGCATCCTCCGCCAACTGCTCGCCCAGTATCCGGGCAGTTCGGCCGCCCAGTTGGCGCAGCGCGATCTGCAGCGCCTGCCCTGAGCCGCCGAGTGAGCCAAGAACCCGCGCCTGTCGCGGGTTTTTTATGTCCGGGCCACCTGCTTGCTGCCCGTTGGTCGTCGTCTGAGGCAGGTCGGCAGCGTCTCGCGGCGTTTTTTCGTTTAGAATCGCGGCCCCGATTCAACCGCAACGGAGGCGGATGGCCTGTTTAGCCGTCACGCCCGGTGCCCTATGCAAGCTAACCTGCGCATTACCGAGATTTTCTACTCGTTGCAGGGCGAGACCAACACCAGTGGCCTGCCCACCGTGTTCGTCCGCCTCACCGGCTGCCCGCTGCGCTGCCAGTACTGCGACACCGCCTACGCTTTCAGCGGCGGCGAGATCATGAGCCTGGACGCCATCCTCGAACGGGTGGCCGGCTACAACCCGCGCTATGTCTGCGTCACCGGCGGCGAGCCGCTGGCCCAGCCCAACTGCATCCCGCTGCTCGAGCGCCTGTGCGACGCCGGCTACCGGGTATCCCTGGAGACCAGCGGGGCCATGGACATCGCGCCCACCGACAGGCGCGTCAGCCGGGTGCTCGACCTGAAGACCCCGGATTCCGGCGAGATGGCGCGCAACCTCTACGGCAACCTGAATGAGCTGACCGCCAATGACCAGGTCAAGTTCGTCATCTGCTCGCGCACGGACTACGACTGGGCGGTGAGCAAGCTGATCGAATACCGCCTGGAGCAGCGCGCCGGCGAGGTGCTGTTCTCGCCCAGCCACAAGCAGGTGGATGCCCGCGCGCTGGCCGACTGGATAGTCGCCGACAACCTGCCGGTGCGCTTCCAGCTGCAGCTGCACAAGATTCTCTGGAACGACGAACCCGGCCACTGAGGGGGAGCACCGATATGACCGACAAGAAAGCCGTGGTACTGCTCTCCGGTGGGCTGGACTCCGCCACCGTGCTGGCCCAGGCCAAGGCGGCGGGCTTCGCCTGCTACAGCATGAGCTTCGACTATGGCCAGCGCCATCGCGCCGAGCTGCAGGCGGCCGAGCGGGTGGCGCGGCAGCTGGGCGCGGTCGAGCACAAGGTGATCGGCCTCAACCTCAACGGCATCGGTGGCTCGGCCCTGACCGACAGTAGCATCGCCGTGCCCGAAGGCCCGACCGAAGGCATCCCGGTCACCTACGTGCCGGCGCGCAACACCGTGTTCCTGTCCCTGGCGCTGGGCTGGGCCGAGGTGCTGGGCGCGCACGATATCTTCATCGGGGTCAACGCGGTGGACTATTCCGGTTACCCGGACTGCCGTCCCGAGTTCGTCGCCGCCTTCGAGCGCATGGCCAACCTGGCCACCCGCGAGGGCGTGGAGGGCGAGGGCTTTCGCATCCAGGCGCCGCTGCAGGAGCTGAGCAAGGCGCAGATCGTGCAGATCGGCGTGCGCCATGGCGTGGACTACGCGCTGACCGTGTCCTGCTACCAGGCCGACGACGATGGCCGCGCCTGCGGTAAGTGCGACAGCTGCCGCCTGCGCGCCGCCGGCTTCGCCGCTGCGGGCATCGCGGACCCGACCCGCTACCGCTGAATTTTTTTCGAGGAGTGTTGATTTTCTGAATCAAATCAGTATCATGCGCTCCGCGTTGGGTCGTTAGCTCAGTCGGTAGAGCAGTTGGCTTTTAACCAATTGGTCGTAGGTTCGAATCCTACACGACCCACCATATCGCCAAAGCCAGTCGTCAGACTGGCTTTTTTTATGCCCGGGCGAAAGCGCCCGGCAGGGCGCGCAGGGGGCGGTGGTATACTGGCCGCACCCGCGTATCAGCTTCTCAGGTTGATGACATGACCCAGATTTCCGAACGCCTGCTGGTCCAGGCCCACCTCGCCGCCAAGCAGCCCAAGGCCCTCACCGCCGAGGAAGAGGCCTTCTACCGCAGCGAGATCGCCGCCGAGCTGAAGAAGCAGAACGCCGTGCTGGTGGCCCACTACTACTGCGACCCGGTGATCCAGGCGCTGGCCGAGGAAACCGGCGGCTGCGTGTCCGACTCCCTGGAGATGGCCCGCTTCGGCAACCAGCACGCGGCGCAGACGGTGGTGGTGGCCGGGGTCAAGTTCATGGGCGAGACGGCGAAGATCCTCAACCCGGAGAAGCGCGTGCTGATGCCGACCCTGGACGCCACCTGCTCGCTCGACCTGGGCTGCCCGGTGGATGAGTTCTCGGCCTTCTGCGACCAGCACCCGGACCGCACCGTGGTGGTGTATGCCAACACCTCGGCGGCGGTGAAGGCGCGTGCCGACTGGGTGGTGACCTCCAGCTGCGCGTTGGAGATAGTCGAGAGCCTGATGGACAACGGCGAGAAGATCCTCTGGGCGCCGGACCAGCACCTGGGCCGCTACATCCAGCGCGAGACCGGCGCCGACATGCTGCTGTGGGACGGCGCCTGCATCGTCCACGAGGAGTTCAAGGCCAAGCAGCTGGAAGACATGAAGGCGCTCTATCCGGAGGCGGCCGTGCTGGTCCATCCGGAATCGCCGGAGGCGGTGATCGAACTGGCCGACGCGGTGGGCTCCACCAGCCAGCTGATCAAGGCGGCGCAGACCCTGCCGAACAAGGCCTTCATCGTCGCCACCGACCGCGGCATCTTCTACAAGATGCAGCAGCTGTGCCCGGACAAGCAGTTCATCGAGGCGCCCACCGCCGGTAACGGCGCCGCCTGCCGCAGCTGCGCGCACTGCCCGTGGATGGCCATGAACACCCTGCAGCGCACCCTGCAGTGCCTGCGCGAGGGCAGCAACGAGATACTGGTCGAGCCGGCGCTGATCCCGCGCGCGGTCAGGCCGCTCAAGCGCATGCTCGACTTCACCCAGGCCGCGCGCCTGAAACTGGCCGGCAACGCCTGACGGGCGAGTTGCTCCGGCCGCGCTCGCTCAGTCCTGCGCCGGCGCCAGGCGCTCGCTCAGCCAGGTGCAGAAGTTCTGCGTCAGCGCATCTTTCTCGCTGTCGCGGTGCACCAGCCAGCTCCATTTCGGGCCGCGCACCCGCTGCTCGCTCAGCGGGCGCAGCAGGCCCTGGGCGCGGGCGGCTCCGGCCAGCAGCTCGCTGACCAAGGCGATGCCCAGGCCGCCGCTGGCGGCGTCCAGCAACAGGCCGGGGTCGGAGAAGTTCAGGCCCTGGCTGTGCTGGCCGACATCCTCGCCACCCTGCACCTGCCAGTGACTCCAGTCCATTTCCCGCTCGCCGTGCAGGGTGGTGCGCTCGCGCGCCGGCAGCTGCAGCAGGCGCGGGTGGCAGGCTGGATAGAGGCGATCTTCCAGTAACACGCGAAAGCTGCATTCGGCCTGGGCGGTCAGGTCATCCCGTACCGCCACGTCGATGGTCTGGCTGGCCATGTCCGGCACCTCGTCGCTGGTGAACAGCCACAGGTCCACCTGCGGATGACGGGCGTGGAAGTCGCCCAGGCGCGGCACCAGCCAGTGGCGGGCGAAGGCCGGCGTGCTGTTGACCACCAGCTGGTTGGGCTTGCGGTATTGCTCCAGGCGGCGGATGCCCACGGCCAGTTGCTGCAGCAGGGCCTGGGTGGTGCTGAGCAGGTCGAAGCCGGCATCGGTCAGCGCCACGCTGCGCCCGGAGCGAAAGAACAGCGGTTGTTCGAGGAAGCTCTCCAGGCTGCGGATCTGCTGGCTGATCGCCGACTGAGTGAGGTGCAGCTCCTCGGCCGCCTTGTGGAAGCTGCCCAGGCGGGCGGCGGCTTCGAAGCCGCGCAGGGCGTTCAGCGGGGGCCAGTGCTTGAGCATGATCGATAAGCTCATCTAATCAGAATTGCGCAAAATCTATCGTTTGTTGCGGCATTTTTACAGGCCTAGCATGCAAGTCATCACCGCATTCGCGGTTTTCAGTGATAACAAAGACTTAACTGAAAGGCTCTTGTATGCAACAGAACGCAGTCGCTCCAAACGCTTGGTTCATGCCCGCCGAATGGGTTCCGCACGCCGCCACCTGGATGGTCTGGCCGCATAATCGGCCGCTGTGGGAGTCCGGCTGGGGCGTGACCCTGGCTGAGGTGCAGGTGGATTTCGCCCGCGTGGCCAACGCCATCGCCCGCTTCGAGCCGGTGAAGATGGTGGTCGACCCCGGCGCCGTGGCGCGAGCCCGCGAGCTGTGCGGCGCGGGTGTCGAGCTGATCGAGCTGGCGGTGGACGACAGCTGGTGTCGCGACTCCGGGCCGAGCTTCGTCTGCCACCCGCAGCTGGGCCTGGCCGGGGTCAGCTGGCGCTTCAACGCCTGGGGCGGCAAGTCCGCGCACGGCCTCGACGAGGGCCTGGCGCGGCGCATCCTCAACGGCCTTGGCCTGGAGTGCTTCGGCACCCCGCTCGCCAACGAAGGCGGCGCCATCCATGTGGACGGCGAGGGCACCCTGATCACCACCGAGTCGGTGCTGCTCAACCCCAACCGCAACCCGGGCATGAGCAAGGCCGAGATGGAGGAAATCTTCGCCCGCCTGCTGGGCGTGAAGAAGACCATCTGGCTGCCGGGCGATCCGGACCATGTCACCGGCGATATGACCGACGGCCACGTCGATGGCGTATGCGCCTTCGCCAAGCCTGGCGCGTTGCTGGTCGATGCCACCCATGACCAGTCTTCGGTCTATGCCGAGGTGGTGCGCGAGAACCGCCGCGCCCTGGAGCTGGCCAGCGATGCCAAGGGCCGCCAGTTCGAGCTGCTCGAACTGTACGAGGCCAGCGAGGCGGTGGACAGCGAGGCCGAGGTGTTCTGCGCCTCCTACACCAACTTCTACATCTGCAACGGCGCCATCATCATGCCGGCCTACGGCATCGCCGCCGACCAGGTGGCGGCGGACACCCTGCGCATGGCCTTCCCCGGCCGCGAAGTGGTGCCGGTGCGCATCAACCAGCTGGCCCACGGCGGCGGCGGGGTGCACTGCATCACCCAGCAGCAGCCGCTGTGGTCGCTGAAGGGGTGAGGTCATGAGCAGACTGACCGTCGCCACCACCCAGTTCGCCTGCGGCTGGAATCTGCAGGACAACCTCGAGCGTGCCGAGCAGCTGGTGCGCGAGGCCGCCGCCCGCGGCGCGCGCCTGATCCTGCTGCAGGAGCTGTTCGCCACGCCGTACTTCTGCATCGAGCAGGACCACAAACACCTGGCCCTGGCCGAGGAGTACGTCGCAAGCCCGCTGCTCAAGCGCTTCGCCGCCCTGGCCGGCGAGCTGGGCGTGGTGCTGCCGCTGAGCTGGTTCGAGAAGGCCGGCAACGCCTACTTCAACTCCCTGGCGGTGGCCGACGCCGACGGCCGCCTGCTCGGCGTCTATCGCAAGACCCATATCCCCAATGCCATCGGCTACCAGGAGAAGGAGTACTTCAGCCCCGGCGATACCGGCTTCAGGGTCTGGGACACCGCCGTCGGCCGCATCGGCGTCGGCATCTGCTGGGACCAGTGGTTCCCCGAGACCGCGCGCTGCCTGGCCCTGCAGGGTGCCGAGGTGCTGCTCTATCCGACCGCCATCGGCTCCGAGCCCGGCGCTGCGGCGCTGGATTCGCGCGACCACTGGCAGCTGACCCAACGCGGCCACGCTGCCGCCAACCTGGTGCCGGTGATCGCCGCCAACCGCGTCGGTCGCGAGGTGGCGAGCAGCGATCCGGGCCTGCAGATGAGCTTCTACGGCTCGTCCTTCATCAGCGACCACAAGGGCAAGCTGCTCGCCGAGGCCGACCGCGACAGCAGCGGCGTGTTGGTGCGCGAGCTGGATTTGGCCGCCATGCGCGAGGAGCGCCTGACCTGGGGCATCTACCGCGATCGCCGCCCGGAGATGTACGGAGCGCTGCTGGGCCTGGATGGCCGCCACCTGCACAGCCACTGGAACCCTCGGGGAGTCTGACCATGAACAAGAAGAAGACCTTGCTGTTCGCCGCCCTGGCGCTGGGCTGCGCCCAGGCCGCGGCCGGCGAAGACAAGACCCTGCGCCTGTACAACTGGGCCGACTACTTCGCCGAAGACACCCTGGCCCGCTTCACCGAGGAGACAGGGATCAAGGTGATCTACGACGTCATGGACGGCAGCGAGACGCTGGAGGCCAAGATGATGGCCGGCAACAGCGGCTACGACCTGATCTTCCCCGGCGACACCGTGGCCGAGCGGCTGATGCGTGCCGGAGCGCTGCAGAAGCTCGACCCGAACAAGCTGCAGCACCTGGGCGATATCGAGCCCGGCCTGCGCACCTTGCAGACCCAGTATCCCTATTCGCGCCACGCCACCGTGCCCTATACCTGGGGCAGCATCGGCATCACCTACAACGCCGAGGCGATCGGCAAGCGCATGCAAGGCGCGCCGGTGAACAGCCTGGACCTGCTGTTCAAGCCGGAGAACGCGGCCCGGTTCGCCGACTGCGGCATCTCCATGATCGACTCGCCCGACGAGGTCATGGCCGTGGTGCTCAACTACCTCGGCCGCTCGCCGCGCAGCGCCGCGCCCGAGGATCTGAAGGCCGCCAGCGAGCTGTTGCTGGCGATCAAGCCCTACATTCGCAAGTTCCAGTCGCAGCCGGTCACCGATCTGGTCAATGGCAACCTGTGTCTGTCGCTCGGTTACAGCGGCGATTTCACCCAGGCCCAGCGCGCCGCCAGCGATGCCGGCAAGCCGGCGAACTTCCGCTTCCACATCCCGCGCGAGGGCACCACGGTGTGGATGGACACCATGGCCATCCCGGTGGATGCCAAGCATCCGGAGCATGCCTACGCCTTCATCAACTTCGTCATGCGGCCGCAGAACATGGCGGCGATCAGTAACTTCACCGGCTACCCGACCTCCAGCGCCAAGGCGCGGCCGATGGTCGACGCCGACATGCGCAACAACCCGGATATCTATGTCGACGAGGCCACCTACGCGCGGCTGATCCCCGGCAAGGACATCCCCCAGCGCGACATGCGCGCACGCATGCGCGCCTGGACCCGTTTCAAGACCGCCAGTCACTGAGCAGGAGGGACCACGATGTCTACACGCCGCGATTTCATGAAACACCTGACCCTGGCCGCCGGTCTCGGCGCCGTCACTTCTCTCGGCCTGGGCGTCGGCGCGCCGCGCGCGCGGGCGGCCCTGGCCGGCAACTGGTACATGCCCGACGAGCACGCTGCGCAGGAGCGGATGATCCTCGCGTTCGCCGCCTCCACGGCGATCTGGCGCGACTGGGCCACACCGGTCAACGACTGCATCGCCCTGCTGGCCAGGACCATCGCCCAGTACCAGCCGGTGACCGTACTGTGCCGCGCCAACCAGCTAAGTCAGGCCCGGCAGAAGTGCGGCACGCGCAATATCACTTTTCTGACCATGCCGCTGGATGACGTCTGGGTGCGCGACTACGGCGGCTGCTTCGTGGTCGACGGCCAGGGCGGGAGTGGCCTGGTCGACTTCAACTTCAACGGTTGGGGCAACAAGCAGGCGCATGCCCGCGACACCCTGGTGGCCGACACCCTGAGCTATGAGCTGGACGCCAGCTATATCGCCAGCCCGCTGGTGGGCGAGGGCGGCGGCATCGAGGTGGACGGCCACGGCACGGCGATCATCACCGAGAGCTGCTGGGTCAACGGCAACCGCAACCCGGGCATGAGCCGCGCGCAGATCGAGGCCGAGCTGAAGGCCAATCTCGGCCTGCGCAAGATCATCTGGCTGCCCGGAATCAAGGGCAAGGACATCACCGACGCCCACGTCGACTTCTACGCGCGCTTCGTCAGGCCGGGCGTGGTCATCGCCAACCTGGATAACGACCCCCAGTCCTACGACCATGCCGTGACCCGCACCCACCTGCAGATCCTGCAGAACGCCACCGACGCCGACGGCCGCAGGCTGGAGGTGCATACCCTGCCGCCGCCCCTCAAGCTTCGCAACAACGTCTACACCCGCAACAACCCGGACTTCGCCCCCGGCTACATCAACTACCTGCCGATCAACGGCGCGGTGATCGCCCCGCAGTTCGGCGACGCGGCGGCGGACAAGTACTGCAAGGACCTGCTCGCCAAACTCTATCCGGGGCGTAGCGTGGTGCAGGTCAATATCGACCCGATCGCCGCCGGCGGGGGCGGCATCCATTGCGTGAGCAAGCACATGCCGCGCGTGTGATCCGGCCGGTTGCGAGATTGGCCTCATCAAATGGCGCGGTTGGTGGATTGTCGCTACGCTCCGAATCCACCCTACGGAAGGTGTTGGCTTGGGAGTAGGGTGTACTCGCCGCAGGCAGTACACCAACCAGGCACCTGCAGCCCCAGCGGCCTGTTTGGTGGATTGTCGCTACGCTCCGAATCCACCCTACGGGCGGTGTCGACCTGCGCGTAGGGTGTACTCGCCGCAGGCAGTACACCAAACCACCACGACTTCAAGAAGGGCGCTAGGCTGATGGGCCACCTCTCTCGTCAAGGATGACGATTAATGCCGCAATACCGCCGCCTCTGGTGCCCCGGTGGTACCTACTTCGTTACTCATACGCTGCGTCGGCGCCAGGGCAACGATCTGCTGGTGCGGCATGTCGAGTTGCTGCGCACGGCCGTACACACCGTGCGTGCTGCTCATCCGTTTCACATTCATGGCTGGGTGGTGTTGCCCGATCATCTGCACTGCGTGATCGAACTGCCGGATGCAGACTCGAATTTCGCGCTGCGCTGGCGCCTGATCAAGCTGATCTTCTCCCGTGGCCTACCACCCGTGGAGCAACGCTCTGCGCTCAATCGCAGCAGAGGCGAGCACGGCATCTGGCAGCGGCGCTATTGGGAACATCTGATCCGTGACGAAGTCGACCTGCGCGCGCACTTGGACTATCTCCACTTCAATCCGGTCAAGCATGGGCTGGTCGAACGAGTCGAGGATTGGCCCTATTCGACCTTTCAGCGGGCGGTGCGGGATGGCGTCTATCCGGTCGATTGGGGTGGCGGGCTCGGTCCATCGACTATCGCCTACGACGATTGAGTCGCCTGGTTGGTGAAAGCCATCGGGTTGGTGGATTGTCGCTGCGCGCCGAATCCACCCTACGGCACGGTGTTGATCTGCGCGTAGGGTGTACTCGCCGCAGGCAGTACACCGAGCCAGAGCGTCGCTCTGGCGCATCTGCACCACCACCTGGGCGATATGGCCTCGCCGGCCAACCCGCCCCCCCGCGCGGGCTGGGCAAGCCGGGGCCGGGCTGCGACAATCGCCGCCTTGCCGTAACCGCGCCTGTTCCCGCCCGATGACCGATAACCACGCCTCCCTGCTGAACAACCTCGACCAGGCCATGCAGGCCGACCGTCACCGCCTGCGCCGCCAGCTGCACGAGTTGCAGAAGAAACCGGACGAGGCCAGGCTGGCGCAGTGGCTGGAGCGCTTCCAGGCATCCTGCGCCAGGGTCGAGGCGCGCCGGCGGAGCATTCCGGCGCTGCGCTACGACGACGCCCTGCCGATCGCCGCCAAGCGCGACGAGATCAAGGCCGCGCTGGAAAAACACCAGGTGCTGGTGATCGCCGGCGAGACCGGTTCGGGCAAGACCACCCAGCTGCCGAAGATCTGCCTGGAGCTGGGCCGTGGCGTGCACGGCCTGATCGGCCACACCCAGCCGCGCCGCCTGGCCGCGCGCAGCGTGGCCACCCGGGTGGCCGAGGAGATCGGCTCACCGCTGGGCGAGCTGGTCGGCTACCAGGTGCGCTTCGAGGATCAGTCCAACGAGCGCAGCCTGATCAAGCTGATGACCGACGGCATCCTGCTGGCCGAGACCCAGCACGACCGTTTCCTGGAAAAGTACGACACCATCATCGTCGACGAGGCCCACGAGCGTTCGCTGAACATCGACTTCCTCCTGGGCTATCTCAAGACCCTGCTGCCGCGCCGCCCCGATCTGAAGCTGATCATCACCTCGGCGACCATCGATCTGCAGCGCTTCTCTAAGCACTTCAACGATGCGCCGATTATCGAGGTGTCCGGGCGCACCTACCCGGTGGAGACCTGGTACCGCCCGCTGGCCGCGGAGCTGGACGAGGAGGGCGAGCGCCTGTTCGACGACCTGACCGTCGACCAGGGCATTCTTGCCGCGCTGGACGAGATCGCCGCGCATGAGAAGGCCGAGGGCAAGCGCCCCGGCGACGTGCTGGTGTTCCTCCCCGGCGAGCGCGAGATACGCGAGGCCGCCGAGGTGCTGCGCAAGGCCAACCTGCGCTTCACCGAGGTGCTGCCGCTATACGCGCGGCTGACCCCGGCCGAACAGCAGAAGATCTTCGCCCCGATGAGCGCGCGCAAGATAGTGCTGGCCACCAACGTGGCCGAGACCTCGCTGACCGTGCCGGGCATCCGCTATGTGATCGACTCGGGCACGGCCAGGATCAGCCGCTACAGCTACCGCGCCAAGGTCCAGCGCCTGCCCATCGAGGCCATCTCCCAGGCCAGCGCCAACCAGCGCAAGGGCCGCTGCGGCCGGGTCGAGCCGGGCATCTGCATCCGCCTGTACAGCGAGGCGGATTTCCTCGGCCGCCCCGAGTTCACCGATCCGGAAATCCTGCGCACCAACCTGGCGGCGGTGATCCTGCAGATGCTGCATCTGCGCCTGGGCAGCATCGAGGACTTCCCCTTCATCGAGCCGCCGGATGGCAAGGCCATCAGCGACGGCTTCACCCTGTTGCAGGAGCTCTCGGCGGTCAATCGCGAGGGCCAGCTCACGCCCATCGGCCGCCAGCTGGCGCGCCTGCCGATCGACCCGCGCCTGGGCCGCATGGTGCTGGAGGCGGCCAAGCTTGGCAGCCTCGACGAGATTCTGATAGTCGCCTCGGCGCTGTCCGTGCAGGACCCACGCGAGCGGCCGATGGACCGCCAGCAGGCGGCCGACCAGGCCCACGCGCAGTGGAAGGACGTCGACTCCGACTTCGCCGCGCTGATCAACCTGTGGCGCGGCTTCGAGGAGAAGCGCCAGGAGCTGGGCAGCAATCCGTTGCGCAACTGGTGCAAGAAGAACTTCCTGAATTACCTGCGCCTGCGCGAGTGGCGCGATGCGCACCGCCAGCTGGTGCTGATCGTCCGCGAGCTGCAGCTGTCGGCGAGCAAGTCGGAGGATAGTCGTAGGGTGGTCTCGCCCGCAGGGCAGCCCACCACCAAGCCAGCTCAGAAAGGCCGACCTGCGCAAGGTCTGCAGCCGACCACCGACACCAGGGTCAACGCCGTCGTCCGCGAGCAGGCCGAGGCCGGCGAGGCGGCGCGGCGCGCCAGGAACTACGCGGCGGTGCACAAGGCGATCCTGTCCGGCCTGCTCAGCCAGATCGGCCAGAAGAGCGAGGACGGCGACTACCTCGGCGCCCGGCAGCGGCGTTTCTGGGTGCATCCCTCGTCGGTGCTGGGGCGCAAGAAGCCGAGCTGGCTGATGAGCGCCGAACTGGTCGAGACCACCAAGCTGTTCGCGCGCATGGTGGCCAAGATCGAGCCGGAGTGGATCGAGCCGCTGGCCGGCCACCTGATCAAGAAGAATCACTTCGAGCCGCACTGGGAGAAGCGCCGTGGCCAGGTGGTGGCCTTCGAGCAGGTCACCCTCTACGGCCTGATCGTGGTCGGCCGCCGCCCGGTGCATTACGGCCCGGTCGACCCGGTGGCCGCGCGCGAGCTGTTCATCCGCGAGGGCCTGGTGCGCGGCGAGATCAACAGCCGCGCCAAGTGCCTGGCGGCCAACCGCGAGCTGCTGGAGCGCCTCGACGAGCTGGAGGCCAAGGCCCGCCGCCGCGATATCCTGGCGGATGAAGAGACGTTGTACGGCTACTACGAGGCGCGCATCCCGCAGGAGATCCACCAGGCGGCGACCTTCGAGCACTGGTACAAGAGCGAGAGCCAGAACAACCCGCAGCTGCTGATCATGCGCGAGGAAGACGTGCTGGCGCGCTCGGCCTGCGAAGTCACCGCCGCCCAGTACCCGGACATCCTCCAGCTCGGCGAGTTGCAACTGCCGCTCTCCTACCACTTCGAGCCCAATCATCCGCGCGACGGCGTGACCCTGCGCGTGCCCGCGCCGCTGCTGCCGCAACTGCCGGCCGAGCGTCTCGAATGGCTGGTGCCGGGCCTGATCGAGGCCAAGGCCATCGCCCTGGTGCGCGGCCTGCCCAAGGCCATTCGCAAGAACTTCGTGCCGGTGCCGGACTTCGTCGGCGCGGCCCTGTCGAAGATCGCCTTCGGCCAGGGCTCGCTGCCCGAGTCGCTGAGCCGCGAGCTGACCCGCATGACCGGCGCGCGCGTGCCCGAGGAGGCCTGGGAAGAGGCGGCCGCGCAGCTGGAAAATCACCTGAAGATGAACATCGAGGTGGTCGATGCGCGCGGCAAGTTCCTCGGCGAGGGCCGCATTCTTTCCGAACTGTGCGCGCGCTTCGCCGAGGCCAGCCAGGCCGCCCTGGCCATCCCGCAGCAGAAGCAGGAGCAGAAGCCCGTCGAGGCCAAGGCCTTCGCCCAGGTCGCCGAGAAGACCCAGCAGAAGATCGCCGGCCTGTCCATGACCGTTTTCCCGGCGCTGGTGGAAGAGGCTGGCGTGGTCAAGGAAGGGCGCTTCCCGACCCAGGCCGAGGCCGACTTCCAGCACCGCCGCGCGCTGCAGAGGCTGCTGTTGCAACAGCTGGCCGAGCCCGCCAAGTATCTGCGCGGCAAGCTGCCGGGCCTCACCGAGCTGGGCCTGCTGTACCGCGAGCTGGGCCGCCCCGAGGCGCTGGTCGAGGACATCCTGCTGGCCAGCCTGGACGCCTGCATCCTCGAAGGCGAGGCCAGCCTGCCGCGCGATGGCGCGGCCCTGGCCGCCCTGGCCGAGAAAAAGCGTGGCGACTGGACGGCGCACGCCGAACGCATCGCCAGGCTGACCCTGGACATCCTCAAGCTCGCCCACGGCCTGCACAAGCGCTTCAAGGGCAAGATCGACCTGGCCCAGGCCATGGCCCTCAACGACATCAAGCAGCAGCTGGCCAACCTGGTCTATCCCGGCTTCGTGCGCGAGACCCCCGGCGAGTGGCTGAAGGAAATCCCGCGTTATCTGAAGGCCATCGAGCAGCGTTTCGACAAGATCGGCGGCCAGCTGCAGCGCGACCGCGTGTGGACCGGCGAGCTCACCGCCGCCTGGGAGCAATACCAGGCGCGCGCCGCCAAGCACGCCCAGGAAGGCAAGCGCGACGCCGAGCTGGTGCTGTATCGCTGGATGCTGGAGGAATACCGCGTGTCGCTGTTCGCCCAGCAGCTGGGCACGAAAATGGCGGTGTCGGACAAACGCCTGAGCAAGCAGTGGAGCCAGGTGGAAGCCTGACCCGAGGCAGCGGGTCGCCGGGCCTGAGCGGGGGCCGCGCTCGAGTGGGCCACGCTGGCCGGGGCGCGGCGGGTTATCCTTGCGGCGTGCCCTGCGGCTGGCCGGGCGCGTCCGAAGCATCATGCCGGCGTCGGCATGGGCCACGAACCGAGTGGGAGTAGGCTGTTGGGTTGGAGTGAGAGGCTGATGCGGTCCATGGACCCGCTGCGCGGACAGCCGGCCTCCACGCGCCTGGAGTTCTCCCGCTGGTATCGCCAGGCCAAGCTGCCACAGATCCGTGCCGTCGCCTTCCTGACCATGCTGCTGTACTTCGTCTACACCGCCATCGAACAGCACGTGGCGCAGGATCATCTCGGCCTGCGGCTGCTGGCGCATGGCCTGCTGGTGCCGCTTTCGCTGCTGACCGTCGGGGTGATGAGTTACTTCGAGGCCTGGTACGAGCACATGATCAGGCTGCTCTGTGCGGCGCCGGTCGGCGCGGTCATCGCCAACCTGGCATTCAACTGCGGCAATGCCGACTTCGCCTACTTCCTGCCGGAGATCTACCTCTGCCTGATGTGGATCTTCACCGTCTCCGGCCTGGCGCTGCTCCAGGCCACCCTGACGGCCGGGGTGGCCACCCTGCTGCTCCTGCTGGCGACCCTGGGCGAGGCACTACCGCCCGGTGCGAAGCTGCTGCATCTGGGCTGGATACTGGCCTCGCTGTCCTTCGGCCTGCTGAGCGCCTTCGTGCTGGAGAGAGCCTACAAAGTCACCTTCCTGCACCAGAACCAGCTGGTGCTGAACGCCAATCTCGATGGTCTCACCGGGTTGTGGAACCGTGCCTGCAGCGAGCGCCTGCTCGCCGAGGAGATCGCCCGCGCCCAGCGTTACGCCACGCCCTTCTCGCTGATCATGATCGATATCGATCACTTCAAGAGCGTCAACGACTGCCACGGCCACGCTGTCGGTGACAACGTGCTGCGCGAGTTCGCCCGCCTGCTGCGCAGCAGTGTTCGCGCCGTCGACAAGGTGGGCCGCCTGGGCGGCGAGGAGTTCGTCGTCCTGCTGCCGCAGAGCGACGCCGCGCAGGCCATGGCCGTCGCCTACACCTTGCAGCAACGCATTCGCCAGTTCGCCTTCGACACCGTGAACAGCCGCACGGCCAGCTTCGGTGTCACCCAGTTTCGTCGCGACGACAGCCCGCAGAGCATGCTCGATCGCGCCGACCGTGCGCTGTACCGGGCCAAGGCCGAGGGACGCGACCGGGTCGAGGCGCTCTGACAAGGCTTGTCACCGGGCCAGGCTCGACGGCGGCGGATCGATCCGGCATGTTGTCGTCCCTTCGCCTCCACCCGGATTAGTCATGTTCCAGATCCAGCCCATGAGCCCCGAGCTCTATCGCCAGCAGACCCGCCGCAGCACCTTCGTGGTCATCGCCATCTTCCTGGCGCTGGCCATGCTCTGTTCCACCGCCAGTACCCAGCTGCTGGGTAGCCCGGGCGGCGACAACTTCAAGTGGAACCTGCTCGGCGTGCTGCTCGGCCTGGGCCTGACCGTCGCCCTGGTGCGCCAGCAGCTGTGGTCGCGGCCCCTGATGGCGGCGGCGGTGTACGGCTGGAACCTCAAGCGCAGCCTGATGCGCGTCACCAACGTCATGCACCACGTCAAGGCCGGCGTGGCGGCGGGCGACGAGAGCGCGATGAAGCTGCTGCGCTTCTACCATCTGGGCCTGACCCAGATGCTCCAGCTGGACGGCAACAGCAGCGAACTGAGCCAGACGCTGCGCGAGATCGACGCCCATCGCGAGGCCATGCAGGCGCGGGGGCTGGAGGTGCAGCAACTGCACCTCGACCCGGCCTGGCTGGAGGCGGTGAAGCAGTTCAAGCCGTGATGGGCGGCGGTCCCGCGTGCGTAATGCTGCGGTGGCCCGCGTAAAGCTAGGAGCTGTCGTTTTCCCCTCTCCCCAGAGAGGAGAGGGGATTGATCGCGCTCAATCGTCTCTTGCGTGACTGGCATTAGCCCCGCCCGTGGGCCTGGCTCAGCCGACGAGGAACTGCAGGCGTTCGTCGGCCAGTGCGGGGCTGAGTTCGATAATCTCGGCATCGACCACGCCTTCGGCGACGAAGGGGTCCGCTTCGACCCGGGCGTGCAGGGCCTCCAGGCTGCTGTTGTGCGCCAGGATGCCTCCGCCCACGCCGGGCAGCAGGCTGCCGGTGAGCAGGAACACGCCGTCGGCGAAGCCCTGCCTGATCCAGCTCTTGTGGCCTTCCATGAATTGCCCGGCCAGTGCCTTGTTGGCGGCGAAGCGCAGCATGACGATGAACATGGTGTGGTTCTCCCTCGGGGTCAGTGGATTTGGCACTGCAGCCAGGCGTCCAGCAGCTCGACCTCCTGGCGGATGAAGTCTTCGTCGCGAAAGGTGCTGGCCAGGGTGGCGATGCCCTGGCTGCGCGCCAGCAGGTGCATGGCCAGGGCGTCGGCATCGGCAGCGCGGCCGAGTCGCTCGAACTGGCCGGCAAGCCATTGCCGAAACAGGCCGAACAGGCGCCCGGCGTCGGTCTGGGCGGGATGCTCGAGCTTGGCCAGCTCGCTGCAGAGGGTGCCCACCGGGCAGCCGTACAGGATGATCTTGGCCCGGTTCATGATCAGTATCCGTATGAAGCAGCGGATGCGCGCCGCCGGCTCCGGCGTCTCGGTCTGCCAGCCTTCGAGCAGCGCCCGGGTGTTGTCCAGGCGCCGCGCGATCACCGCAGCGAGAATGTCGTCCTTGGTCTTGAAGTGATAATAGAAGTTGCCGCGCGAGAGGTTCACCGCCGCGGCAATGTCGGCGAAGGAGGTGTGTTCGTAGCCGCGCTGATAGAACAGCTCGTCGGCCGCGCTGACGATCTGCTCGCGGGTGGAATTTGCGGCCATGGGGCATTCTCCGTGGCGGGTTAGGACGTTTGACCTAGAGTGCTCGAAATATTAGGTCAACTGTCCTAGATGTCAAATGCACGGCGCGGTACGCATGGGCCGCCTGGCGCAGGCCCGTGAATGGCGGGGAGGTCTGCGCAGTCTTAGCGGCCGCTCTGGCGTGTTCGGTCATCTGCCGTATCCGCCTGTCGGAGGGTGGCAGGGAGCGGCTCAGCGCGGCGGGCCGGCCGTGGTCGCCGCCTGGTTCGCCACGCAAGCCTGAGTCACCCTATCCGGCGCCTCTCATCCGGGCCGTGATGTCGGCCGGTCAATCTCCGATTAGACTCGGGGTGGATGTCGGGATCGTGAGGGCAATGAGAAAGTACCTGATCGCCGTTTGGCTACTGTCGTTCTGTGCCCTGTCTCAGGCTGCCGAGCCCCGCGTGGTGACGCTGTACGTCTACCATCTCAAGCCCCCGTTCATAGTCGACCTGCCCAGCGAGCGCGGGCTCTATTACGACTTCGCCGACTTCCTCAACGGCAAGGGCGATGCCTACCACTTCCGCACCCTGTACCAGCCGCGCAACCGCATCGAGCACGAGCTGGAGCAGGGCGAGCTCGACGGGGTGCTGCTCGGCGTCAGCCCCGCGTGGTTCCGCGACAAGGACGAAGAGAAGTACCTGTGGACACCGCCGATGTACCAGGACCAGGACGAAATCGTCTCGCGTGCCGCCACCGCCTTCGACTACCAGGGCCCCGAGTCGCTCGTCGGCAAGAGCCTGGGCGGGGTCCTCGGCTTCACCTACTTCGGCATCGACCAGATGGTGGCGCAGGGCAAGGTGGCGCGCAGGAACACCGTGGGCGAACGCGAAGTCCTGCAGATGGTGCTGAAGGGGCGGGTCGACGTCGGCATCGTCAGCCGCTCGACCCTGGATTACCTGGCCACCTTCGAGGGCCTGGGCGACACCCTCTACCGCTCGCCGCAGCCTCACGATCGTTACGCCCGCCGCGTGCTGGTGCCGCGTCACGACAGGGCTCTCTTCGATTTCCTCAGCCTCGTCCTGCGTGGTCTGGATGAGGATGGCGACTGGCAGGCGATACTGGCGCGATACCGCTGACGGCGGGTCGGCGTCTCGCCTCAGCGGCGAGCGATGTCCTTGAGGTAGAGCGCCTCGACCTTCTCCCGCGCCCAGGGTGTCTTGCGCAGGAACTTCAGGCTCGACTCGATGCTCGGCTCGTGCTGGAAGCAGCGGATGGCGATGAGCTGGCCGAGGCGCTCCCAGCCGTGCTTGTCGACCAGGGCCTGGAGGATGGCTTTCAGCGTCAGGCCATGCAGGGGATCGTTGCTCATCGGGTCGGGCTCGGGTTCAGGGACGGGCACTGTAACGCCCCTCTCCGGTTTACGGGAGAGGGGCATGCGCGATGAGCGATCACTTGCCCGCCACCAGCCTCCTGACCAGCCGCTGGGTCAGCGGCGCTACCAGCAGCACGCTGGGGAAGGCGAACAGCCAGGCCGTCAGCCAGGCGCCCAGCCAGAGCTGTGCGAACTGCGGCACCAGTCCGCCGGTACGCAGGGTGGCGATGCCCGAGACCAGCAGCGACATCAGCCCGGAGAGAATCAGGGCGAACAGCGCCGGGGCAAATCTGGCCGGGATCATCGGGCGTGCTCCAGCTGTTGGGCCACGCTGGTGCCGGCATGTAGGCGCAGCAGGGTCTCGCCGAAGTGCCGGCCGAACATTCGCGCGGTCTTGATATCGCCCGGGACGAAGGCGTGGCCGGGTGAGGCCTTGTCCGCCTGGGCCATCAGCCCGGACCAGGAGCCGAGGCGGTTGGCGGCCTCCTCGTAGGGCACGCCCAGATGCTGTTCGGGCAGGATCGGGTTGCCGACCCAGAGCATGCCGTGCTGCATGCAGAAGGTGAACATCGACAGCAGGGTGGACTGTTTGTCGCCGGCCGGCAGCGCCGACACGGTGAAGCCGGCGGCCAGGCGCCCGC
This sequence comes from Pseudomonas sp. CAU 1711, assembly GCF_039888625.1. Lineage (NCBI taxonomy): Bacteria > Pseudomonadati > Pseudomonadota > Gammaproteobacteria > Pseudomonadales > Pseudomonadaceae > Pseudomonas > Pseudomonas sp. CAU 1711. The sequence continues at coordinate 134,330 of NZ_JBDQQT010000009.1, read as the reverse complement.
GCAGGCGCTGGCTGCGCCACAGCCCGCCGGTGGCGTCCATCGCCGCCTTGAGCGGCGCCGAGACCCCGCCCAGGTAGGTCGGCGAGCCGAGGATCAGGCCGTCATGGTGCAGCAGTTCGTCGGGCGCGGCGGCCAGCTGCTGGGCCTGCAGCAGCTCGGCCTGGATGCCGGCGAGGCCGCTCAGGCCTTCGCGGATGCACTGGGCGATATGTTCGGTATGGCCGTGGGCGCTGTGGTAGAGGATGGCGACGCTTTTCATCAGGGGTACTCCTGTTGGGGTCAGACGCTCAGGGGTGCGATCAGGCTGGCGGCCAGGTACAGACCGAGGCCGAACACGCCGTGGTTGGCCAGGCTGCGCAGGCAGTTGCGCAGCGGCGTGGGCGTGTTGCGCGAGGCGAGGCCGGCGCCCATCGCCGGCTGGATCAGCAGCAGCGGCACGGCCACTGTGGCCAGGCCCAGCGCCAGCGCCGGCAGCAGCGTCGGCTGGCGCGCCCAGGGCAGGCCGGCGAGGGCCAGCAGCAGCGCGGCGAAGACCATGCCGGTGAGGTAATGGGTGACCCAGCCCAGGGCCAGCTCGCCACGAACCGGCGCGGCCTTGGCGATGGCGGCGTGGCGGACCCGGCCGCGCAGCAGGTGGCCGACCCAGCGGCCGATAAAGGCGAAGCTCAGGGTCGGCACACCCAGGCGTTGCAGCAGTAGCAGCCAGGCGTCCATCACCAGGGTGGCGCCGGCGCCGATGGCGACAGTCAGCAGAAGGTTGTGCAGTAACGGGTTCATGGCGGCCTCACTCGGGTTGACCAACAGGGGGTTCGATGTGAGGCTACAAGTTCAAGTGAACTTGAGGTCAAGGGGTATTCGCATGGACATCGCCGAAGTCGCCAAACGCTCCGGTCTGCCGGCATCCACGCTGCGCTTCTACGAGGAGAAGGGCCTGGTGCGGGTGCTCAACCAGCAGGGCGAGCGACGCCGCTTCGGCCCGCAGATTCTCGACCAGCTGGCGCTGATCTCACTCGGCCAGTCCGCCGGGTTCAGCCTGGAGGAGATCCGCAGCATGCTCACCAGCAACGGCGAGCCGAACATCGACCGCCAGGCGCTGCTGGCCAAGGCCGACGAGATCGACGCCAGCATCAAGCGCCTGCGCGCCATGAGCCGGGGGCTGCGGCATGCGGCAGCCTGTCCGGCGCCGAGCTATGCCGAGTGCCCGACCTTTCAGCGCCTGCTCAAGGCCGCGGCGGCGGGGGCGCATGAGCGCAAGATGGGGAGGAAGAAGGGTCGCTGAGTCCCTTGCGTGGTTTTCGAGGCTGTGCGGGGTTCAGACGCGATCAAAGAACCGTAGGGTGGGCAACCGCGTATCGTTGCCCACCCTGGTGGCTGCCGGTGGATAAGCCGCGAGCGGCGTTATCCACCCTACGTTTTGGAAACCGTGGGTTTTGTGCCGAGCCGCATTTCTCGCTGCTTGTTAGCAGTGGTTCTGCCCTGCTGGGCAGGCCGCTTTCTCCAGTCGCCGGATGGCCGGTCCCGAAAAGCAACCCAAAGCGCTTACCCCGTCATAGGGCCACCCCTTAACCCATCGCGCCTCTTGCAGCATTCATGCCGCACAACGATTCCGCTCACCATCCTGAAGGGGCGTTTTGCTCTGCCCGACAGCGCGTTGTTACGCAGTAGGGTGTACTCGCCCGCAGGGCAGTACACCACCCACTGCGGTGGACTGCCTGCGGCGAGTCCACCCTACAAAAGCCCGCGAAGCGTCAAGAGAACCTCTAAGCCACTCGTAACGAGTCCTGTCAGGAGACCGAAACGTAGCGAAGTTACAGCCGGCTGTCTCGAAGGGTGCGCCGGCGCACAGCGAGGCGCTCGGGGAGGGCGATTGGATGAACTCCGCCGCCACGGAGGAGTCATTCGGCAGTCGGTCGGCCACCCTGCGTGCGAGCTGGCCGGCGGCCATCATGCCCGTGTTGCGGGTCTCGTTTCCCCGAATTTGTGAAGATCGCCCATGCCCGTTTCCCTGTCGTTTTCCCTCTCCCTTTCCCTTTCCTCCTTCCGCTTTCCCGCGCTGGCGGCCTGCCTGTTGGGCTCGCTATGGGCGCCCTGGACCAGTGCCGCGGAGGCGCGCTGGGTCAGCGACAACCTGGCGACCTATGTGCGCAGCGGCCCCACCGACGGTTATCGCATCGTCGGCACCCTGAGTTCGGGGCAGAGGGTCGAGTTGCTGCGCACCCAGGGCGACTACAGCCAGGTGCGCAGCGAGAGTGGCGACAGCGTGTGGATACCCACCCGCGACCTGCAGGCCGTGCCCGGCCAGGCCGAGCGCCTGCCGCAGCTGGAGCAGCAGGTGGCCGAGCTCGGCGCGCAGCTCAAGGGCATCGACGATACCTGGAAGGAGCGCGTGCAGGGCATGCAGGAGACCCTGGATACGCGCAAGGCGCTGATCGACGAGCTGCAGGCCTCGCGCACCGAACTGAACGGCCAGCTCACCCTGGCCCAGGCCGACCTGCGCGAGGCGCAGGCGCAGCTGGGCGAGGAGAACAAGCAGGTGCTGATGCGCTACATGGTCTACGGCGGCAGCATCGCCGGCGCCGGGCTGGTCTTCGGGTTGATCCTGCCGACGCTGCTACGGGTCAAGCGCAAGCGCAACGACGGCTGGGTCTGAATCGCGGCGACGCATACTCTCGGATTCGCTCCGCCCCAGCCTGACTCAGGCACCTCGGACAGGGGCCGAGTGACCGCCCGGTGGATGCGGCATTTGCCGGGGCTTGGCGCTATCATGCCGGCTTTTCGGGGCGGTGCGACGACTGCCGAGACAAGGGAGAGGGTTATGCCGGAGACGATCCGCGTATTCGTGGGCTGCGATCCGAACGATTGCGACCTGGAACAGATGATGGTGCTGGACTACAGCATCCGTAAGCATTGCTCGCAGCCGGTGGAGATCCACTGGATGCAGCTGTCGCGCGATCCGCAGAGCTTCTGGCATTCCAACCCCGAGCAGCAGCAGGGCTGGCGCACCGAGGCCTGGACCACGCCGTTCTCCGCCTTCCGCTGGGGCATCCCGGCCTTCTGCGATTACCAGGGCAGGGCCATCTACATGGACACCGACGTGATGGTGCTGTGTGACCTGGCGGAAATCTGGAACAAGCCCTTCGAGCCGGGCAAGGTGGTGATGGCCAAGGGCGGCGAGCAGTCCTGGCGCTTCTGCGTGTCCATGTGGGATTGCGCCGAAGCCAAGAAACACCTGCCGCCCATCGAGGATCTGCGCGGCAAGCCGGAGATCCACCAGCAGCTGAAGAAGTACTACAAGAAGCACACCGAGGTGATCCAGCCGTTCGATACCCAGTACAACAATATCGACGGCGAGAACACCCCGATCGAGCGGATCAAGATCCTCCACTATTCGGACATGGGCACCCAGTTCTCGCACAAGCTCGCCTTCGCCCGGCTGGAGCGCGAAGGCCGCAAGCACTGGTTCGACGGCACCGTGATGGAGCACCCGCGGCAGGACCTGCAGGCGCTGTTCGAGCGCCTGTACCAGGAGGCGCTGGACGCCGGCTACAGCCTGGACAACTACCGCATGCCGCAGGTCTTCGGCGACTTCCCCAAGTACTCGCAGAAGACCTATACCGGCAATTCCGTGACCCGGCCCAAGCGCTGGTGGAAGCGCCTGTTCCGCAAGAAGGCCAAGGCCTGACACGCAAGCGGCGCCCGAGGGCGCCGCAGTCGTTTCTGCGCCTCAGTCGTGGGCGCCGGCGCGCTTGAGCAGCTGCTTGCAGCGCTCGGACAGGTGCACCACGCGCAGGTGCTTGCCGGCGCGTTCGTAGCGTTCGCGCAGGGTCTTCAGCGCGGCGATGGCCGAGTAGTCGACGAAGCTCAGGTGGCGGCAGTCCAGGGTCACCTGGGCCGGGTCGGCGGCCACGTCGAACTGGTTGAGGAAGGGCGTGGTGCTGGCGAAGAACAGGGTGCCGTGGGCGCGGTACAGCTTGCTGCCGTCGGCCTGCAGGTCGCTGTCGGCGTACAGTTCGCGGGCGTGGTGCCAGGCGAAGTTCAGCGCGGCGATGACGATGCCGCAGAGTACGGCGGTGGCCAGGTCGGTGAACACGGTGATGGCGGTCACGGCGGCGATCACCAGCGCGTCGCTGACCGGCACCTTGCCGAGCACGCGCAGCGAGGCCCAGGCGAAGGTCTGCTGCGCCACCACGAACATCACGCCGACCAGCGCCGCCAGCGGGATCAGTTCGATCAGCGGCGAGAGGAACAGCACGAACAGCAGGATCATCACCCCGCTGACCACCCCGGACAGGCGGCCACGGCCGCCGGAACTCAAGTTGATCACGGTCTGCCCGATCATGGCGCAGCCGCCCATGCCGCCGAACGCGCCGGACACCATGTTGGCCGCGCCCAGGGCCACGCACTCGCGGTTGGTGTGGCCGCGGCTCTGGGTGATCTCGTCGGTGAGGTTCAGCGTCAGCAGGGTTTCCAGCAGGCCGACCAGGGCCATCAGCACCGCGTAGGGGGCGATGATGTGCAGGGTCTCCAGGGTCCAGGGGATGTCCGGGATGGCGAACTGCGGCAGGCCGCCGGCGATGTGCGCCATGTCGCCGAGGGTGCGGGTCGGCAGCTCGAGCAGGTAGACCAGCAGGCCGACACCGAGGATCGCCACCAGCGCCGGCGGCACCGCGCGGGTCAGTCTGGGCAGCAGGTAGACCACCGCCATGGTCAGGGCCACCAGGCCGAGCATCCAGTACAGCGGCGCGCCAGCCAGCCAGCCGCCGTCGGCATGGAAGTGCTCCAGCTGCGACAGGGCGATGACGATGGCCAGGCCGTTGACGAAGCCGAGCATCACCGGGTGCGGCACCATGCGCACCAGCTTGCCCAGGCGCAGCACGCCGAACAGCACCATCAGCAGGCCGCCGAGCAGCACGGTGGCCAGCAGGTACTGGGCGCCGTGCTGCACCACCAGGGCGACGATCACCACCGCCATGGAGCCGGCGGCGCCGGAGATCATCCCCGGACGGCCGCCGAACAGGGCGGTGAGGGTGCAGATGATGAAGGCGCCGTACAGGCCCATCAGCGGGTTGAGCTGGGCCACCAGGGCGAAGGCGATGCACTCGGGCACCAGGGCGAAGGACGAGGTGAGGCCGGCCAGGATGTCGGCGCGCAGGCGTGCGATTTTCATGGGCTACCTGAGGCGGGGCGGCAGGCGCCGGCCCTGTGCTGCGGATTTTAGGGGGGGCGATGGTACGCAATCGATGCCCCCGGGGCCAGCGCTTCAGTACAGGCGGTAACGCGCCAGCTCCTGCGGGCCGAGCAGTTTCATGCGCTGCGGCGCGATGGCCTGCATGTCGCTGGCCAGGTCGGGCGCCACGCCCATCTCGCGCAGGTAGCCGGCGGTGTCGTGGGGCATGCCAGCCAGGCGCGCCTGGGCCGACTCGCCGGCCGGGTAGTGCGGGCGGTGGATGGCCACATGGCCGCGCACGTTGCGCTTGCGCCCGGCGGCCAGCAGGTAGACGCAGCTGCCCTGGCACACAGCGTTGCTCGGTATCAGCACGTCGAAGCCGGTCTCGCGCAGCAGGCGGCCCATGCGCATGGCCTCGACGGTGCTGCCGCCGATGCTGTCGAGCAGCAGGATCTTGCGCGCGAACTTGCCGGGGTGGGCGCGCAGGCCCTTGAGCAGCGCCTCGTAGTCGCCGGGGGCGATGTCCTCGGAGACCTTGGCCACCAGCACGCGGCCGAGCGGCTGCTGCACGCCGGACTCGACCTCGACCCTGGCGAGGCTGGGGCTGGCGCAGAGGATGCCGAGGCAGAGTAGGGTAGTGCGCAGAAGGGTACGGCTCATGGCGTGGGGCGGTTCGATTGGAACGGGTGGGCGCAGAAGATACCCGCAGTCGCGCCCGCCTGCATCTACCGCTTGCCGAGCGGCGAGCCGCGTTGGCGGCCCGCCGTCGGTGTCACAGCGCGTCCAGCAGTTGCAGCGCCGCCTGCACACGGGCGGCATTGGGGTAGTTGCGGTTGGCCAGCAGCACGATGCCGACCTGGCGGGCCGGGATGAACAGGGCGTAGGCGCCGAAGCCGTTTGTGGAGCCGGTCTTGTTGAGCAGCATCTGGGCCGTGGGCGCCAGTGCCGGCTCGATGCGCCTGGCGGGCTGCGCCTCCAGGGCCATGGCCGACGAGTTGCCGGCCAGCAGGCGCTCCGTCGTTATTGGATAGGGGTAGCGCTCCCAGCCCAGGCCCTGGGTCATTTCGCCGACCTGGTAGTAGCCGCGCTGAGTGGTCTCGATGGCCTCGCGCAGGGCCGGCTCCAGGGCGCCGGCATCTAGGTTGGCGGCGACGAAGCGGAGCATGTCGCTGGCGTCGCTCTTCACCCCGTAGGCCTCGGCATCCAGCATGCCGGGGTTGACCCGCACGGGGCGGTCGTCGCGGTCGTAGCCCTGGGCGTAGAGACCCATCTGCGCCGCCGGCACCCTTATGTAGCTGTGCGTCAGGCCGAGCTTGGGGAACAGCTCGTTCTCCAGCAGCTCGGGGAAGGGCCGGCCGAGGCTGCGCGCGCCGAGCAGGCCGAGCAGGCCGATGCTCGGGTTGGAGTAGCGGCGCCGCTCGCCGGAACCCTCTGGCGGCTGCCAGCTGTGGTAGTAGGCGAGCATGCGCGCCTCGTCGTCGACCTCGGCGGGGAACTGCAGCGGCAGGTCGCTGCCGGTGTAGGTGCCGAGCTGCAGCAGGCTGATGTGCCCGAGCGGGCTGTCGCGCAGCGCCGGCAGATGGCGGCCGGCCGGGTCGCTCAGCTCGAGCCGTCCCCGTGCCTGGGCGTAGGCGGCGAGGGTGGCGGTGAAGGTCTTGCTCAGCGAGCCGATCTCGAACAGCGTGTGCGGCGTCACCGCCTGCCCGCTCTCGCGCGAGGCGACGCCGTAGCTGAAGTGCTGCGGCTGGCCGTCGAGGCTGATGGCGACGGCCATGCCGGGTATGTCGTGCTCGGCCATCAGCGGCCGGATCACCGCGTCCACCCTGGCCTGCAGTTCGTCCGCCGGGGCGCCGCTAGCAGCGGCCGCGGCCAACGCCAGGGCGCTGGCCAAGAGTCCGCGCAGCTTAGCCATGGCCGGGAATCCTCAGGCCACGCTGCACCGCCGGGCGGGTGAGGAAAGTGTCGAGCACGCGGCTCACATTGGCGAAACGCTCGAACTGCACCAGTTCGCCGGCCTCGTAGAAGCCGACCAGGTTGCGCACCCAGGGGAAGGTGGCGATGTCGGCGATGCTGTACTCGTTGCCCATGATCCACTGGCGGCCTTCCAAGTGCCGGTCGAGCACGCCGAGCAGGCGCGCGGACTCGGCGACATAGCGGTCGCGCGGACGCTTGTCCTCGTACTCCCGTCCGGCGAACTTATGGAAGAAGCCGAGCTGGCCGAACATCGGGCCGATGCCGCCCATCTGCAGCATCAGCCACTGGATGGCCTGGTAGCGCGCGGCGGGGTCCTGTGGCAGCAGCTGGCCGCTCTTCTCGGCCAGGTAGAGGAGAATGGCGCCGGACTCGAACAGGGCCAGCGGCTCGCCATTCGGCCCGTTGGGGTCGAGGATCGCCGGGATCTTGTTGTTCGGGTTGAGCGAGAGGAACTCGGGGCTGAACTGATCGTTGCTGTCGAAGCTGACCAGGTGCGGCTCATAGGCCAGGCCGATCTCCTCCAGCATGATCGACACCTTGACGCCGTTGGGCGTGGGCAGCGAATACAGCTGCAGGCGCTCGGGCTGGGTGGCGGGCCACTTGCGGGTGATGGGGAAGGCGGAGAGGTCGGTCATGGGGCTTCCTTGATCGCTGAGAAGGGCTGCGAGGCCGTATCTGAACACGGCCGCGCGGCAGTACGACAATCGATAGGCTTGCTAGTGCCCATCGACCGGGCCGATTCGCCTCAGTGCCGGCGCGCCCGGCGGATGCGCCGCATCACCCCGACCAGTATCAGCAGGGCCAGCGGCCCCAGGGTCAGCAGCGCGGTGCGCTCCGACAGCTCCAGACCGAGGCTGTGCAGGCCCTGGTAGAGCAGCTTGAACAGGCTCAGCAGGTAGTAGCTGATGGCGATGATCGACAGGCCCTCGACCGCCTTCTGGATCTTGATCTGGGTGTCGGCGCGGGCGTTGAGGCTGTGCAGGATGGCCGAGTTCTGTTCCTCGACTTCGCCCTGCACCCGTACCTGCAGCAGGTCGCTGAGGTGACCGACGCTCTGCGCCAGGCGGTTCAGGCGCTGGTCGGTGGCCAGGCAGTAGCGCACCGTGGGGCGGAAACGCCGCTCGATGAACACGCCCAGGCGCTGGCAGCCCTCGACATGGCTCTCGCGCAGCTCGGCGATGCGCTCGCCGACCAGTTGCGCGTAGGCGGTGACGGCGCCGAAGCGCTGGCGGGTGCGCGCGTTGCAGCGCACGATGCGCGCCGACAACCGGGCCAGCTCGGCGGACAGCTCGCGGGCACTGCCACGGCCGTCGGCATTGCACTCGGAGAGGCGGTCCAGTTCGCGGTCGTAGTCCTTCAGCTCCTGGTTGACCTGCTGCGCCACCGGCAGGCTCAGCGAGGCCATCATGCGGTAGGTCTCGATCTCCAGCAGGCGGCGCACCATGCGCCCCAGACGGTAGGCGTTGAGCCCGTGATTGACCAGAAGTAGGCGGTTGACGCCGCGCTCGTCGAGGCGGAAGTCCGACCAGGCGGTGGCGTCGCCGCCGCCCAGGTGCGAGGCGGCGGGGTCCTTGAAGCCGCAGCGGGCTGGACCTTCGCGCCAGTTGTCGGCCGCGTCCACCAGCAGCTGGGTGGCGCAGATCAGGCGTTCGCGGTGCGGCTCCAGCAGGGCTTCCAGGTCGTCCGGCCAGGCGCGCCACAGCGGGTCGTCGGCCTGCCGTGGCTGCACCAGGGTGAGGGTGAAGAACTCGCCGTGACGCTCCCACTTGAGGGTCGCCCTGGCGAGCCGCAGCAGGCCCTGGGCGCTGTTGCTGCCCAGGCGGTCGTCGGCCAGGCGTTCCAGCTGGCCGACCAGCACCGAGCAGGATTCTTCCGGGTCGAAGAAGGCCAGGTGATGCACGTTGGCCGGTTCGCTGAAGTAGATGGAGGGGCGCGAGTGCAGTTCGTTGTGCAGGGAGACGCGCAGAGGGTGCATAGGGACTCTTCGCCTGGCAGTGGGGATGGAGGCAATGACGCGGTAGCGCGACTGTCTGGTCACCACGGCGCTTGCGACATTTCGCCCCGCCGGCGTGGCAAGGGAATGTGCAGGCGTGCGCCGAGCCGGTATGGTGCTGCACGCGCGCCTTCGGCAGCCAACGCAACGAGAACGGACCCCAGGGAGAACCCCATGAGCCTGCACGGCCAGTACGACCCGCAGAACATCTTCGCCAAGATCATTCGTGGCGAGGCCCCTTGCTACAAGCTGTACGAGGACGAGGACGCGCTCGCCTTCCTCGACCTGTTTCCGCAGTCCTATGGCCACTGCCTGGTGATTCCGAAGAAGGTCGAGGCGCGCAATATCCTGGAGATCGACGACGCCAACCTGGCCAAGCTGATGAGCGTGGTGCGCAAGCTGACCCAGGCGGTGGTCGACGAACTGCAGCCGGCCGGCGTGCAGGTGGCGCAGTTCAACGGCGCCCCGGCCGGGCAGACGGTGTTCCACATCCACATGCACATAGTGCCGCGCTACGAGGGCGAGGCGCTGGGTATCCATGCCTCCAGGCCGGGCGATACCGAGCAGCTCGAGGCGCTGCAGGCGCGGTTGGTCAAGCGCATCGAAGGCTGATCGCGCCGGCCCGGCCAGGGCCGCAGGCCGCTCGCTCAAGAAAACGCCGCGCTCCCCTGGCAGGGCGCGGCGTTTTTGCTGGGCCGAGCGCAGTGTCTCTGTAGGAGCGAGATCTGCTCGCGAAGCCTCTAGCTCGCTGGATTCGCGAGCAGGGCTCGCTCCTACGCTTCGGTTGCCTGGCACGACTCGGCGCGTGCCCGGCACTGCTCAGCGCTGGGCGATCGCCCGCCGGTTGGACAGGTAGATATTGTCCGGCTGCGGCACCTCGCCGCTCTGCAGGGCGCCGAGCCACTCCTCGGTGCTCAGCACGGCGGCGAAGCCGGTGTGCATGACCACGCTGAACACCCGGTGGATCTCCTCGGCCGTGGCCGCCCCCATGGCGTTGCGGTAGGACGGCGCGCCGGTGGCGTCGTGCAGCAGCTCGACCCTCCAGCCCTCGTGATGGGCCTGGCGCACGGTGGAGTCGTCGCAGTGCTGGGTCATGTAGCCGATCACCGTCAGAGTATCGATGCCGTTGTCGCGCAGGTAGGCGCCCAGGTCGGTGCCGGCGAAGGCGCTGGCCATTCGCTTCTGGATCAGGTGATCGCGTGGGCGCTCGGCTACCAGCGGATGCAGCTCGGCACCCGTGCCGCCGCTGGCGAAGATCGGCGAACCTTGCGGTGCCAGGTGCTGGACGACTATGACCGGGATGCTGGCGGCGCTGGCGGCGTCCATGGCGCGGCCGATATTGGCCAGCGATTGCTCGATGGGTGGATGCTCGATGCGCAGGTTGCCGGTGACGTATTCGTTCTGCACGTCGATGACGATCAGGGCGCGTTGCGGTTGCGGGCTCATGGCGGGTTCCTTCTCTTGGGGTGGTTATCGCCGGGCAGAGTGTTGGCTCGCCGCCTCCTTCGCAGTGAGTGGCCCTGAAGCCAGCTTGCGCTAAGATCGGGCCAAGCCTCTTGGAGCCAGCCGTGCCTGCTCATCGCATCGCCGTGGTCGCCTTCGACCGCATCAACCCCTTTCACCTGTCCGTGCCATGCCAGGTGTTCGGCGACCTGGCCGAGCTATACGAGCTGCGCGTCTGCGCCAGCACGCCAGGCGCGCTGGCGACCCCCGCCGGCTTCGGCCTGCAGGTGGCGCACGGCCTGGAGGCCCTGGAGTGGGCGCAGACGGTAATAGTGCCGAGCTGGCACGATCCGGCCGAGCGTCCGCCGCAGGCGCTGCTGGATGCTCTGGTGCAGGCCCACACGCGCGGCGCGCGCCTGGTCGGCCTGTGTCTGGGCGCCTGTGTGCTGGCCGAGGCGGGACTGCTCGATGGCCGCCGCGCGACCACCCACTGGGCCTGGGCCCGCGACTTCGCCGAGCGCTTCCCACGGGTGACGCTGGATGCCGATGTGCTCTACCTAGAAGACGGCAGCCTGCTGACTTCGGCCGGCACCGCCGCCGGCATCGACTGCTGCCTGCACCTGCTGCGCCAGCAGCACGGCGCCGAGCTGGCCAACCGGGTGGCGCGGCGCCTGGTGGTGCCGCCGCATCGCCAGGGCGGGCAGGCGCAGTTCATCGAGCAGCCGCTGCCGGCCAGCGCCCGCGACGACCGCCTGGCCGGCCTGCTGGACTGGGTGCGCGCCCATCTCGACCTGCCGCACAGCCTGGACAGCCTGGCCGAACGCGCGCTGATGAGTCGGCGCAGCTTCACCCGGCATTTCCGCCAGCTCACCGGAGCGACGCTGGGCGGCTGGCTGCTGGCCGAGCGGCTGGCCCTGACCCAGCGCCTGCTGGAAAGTACCGAGCAGAGCGTGGAGGCCATCGCCCAGCTGGCCGGCTTCGGTTCGCCGGTGTCGCTGCGTCATCACTTCGGCCGCGCCTTCGGCGTGTCGCCCAGCGCCTGGCGGCAGACCTTCCGCGGCCACTGAGCGGGCTGGACGCGGGGCCCGGCGCTGGGCAAGGATGACGGCTTTTGCCGGGAAGCCCGCCATGCGCCGCCTGCCATCGCTCACCGCCCTGCGCACCTTCGAGGCCGCCGCGCGCCACGCCCACTTCGGCCGCGCGGCGGCCGAGCTGTGCGTCACCGACAGCGCGGTCAGCCACCAGATCCGCCAACTGGAGGAGCAGCTCGGCACGCCGCTGTTCCAGCGCGACGGCCGCCAGGTGCGCCCGACGCCGCAGGCGCGGCGCCTGCTGCGCAGCCTGCAGCAGGCCTTCGAGCTGATCGGTGAGGCCTGCGACGAGCTGCGCGACCCCGGCTCGCAGGCGCAGCTGCGCATCGCGGTGACCGCCGAGCTGGCGCAGAAGTGGCTCATCGGGCGCCTGGCCGATTTTTCCGAGCGCCACCCGCAGATCACCCTGCACCTGCACGAGCAAGCCTTGGAGGCGCCGCTGCCGGGCGCCGAGATCGACCTGGCGATCACCTACGGCACCGGCCCGGAGGATGCCAGCGCCTACTTCGTGCGGCCGCTGCCGACCCTGCAGTTCTTCCCGGTGTGCAGCCCGGGGCTGTTCAACCAGCTGCCGCTCAAGCACCCGCGTGACCTGGCCCGCCACTGCCTGCTGCACGACGACCAGGACGGCAAGACCTGGACCGCCTGGCTGACCACCCACGCCGGCGATATCCAGCCCAGCCGCCACCTCTACCTCGGCCATGCCGGCTTGACCATGGAGGCGGCGGCGCGCGGCCAGGGCGTGGCCATCGGCGACAACCTGACCAGCGCCGAGGACCTGGCCAGCGGCCGCCTGGTGCGCCCGTTCGCCGCCCAGGTGCCGGCGCTGGGGCAGTACGCGCTGGTCTGCGAGCGCCTGCGCCTGGACAAGCCGGCGGTGGCGCAGTTCATCGAGTGGTTCACCGATCAGCTGGTCGATGTGTGAATTAGATTCAGTAGTTCCGCGAAAATCGTCATTGGTCGCGGGCATTCTGCCGCGGGTACTGTCGGGCTACTTCCAGCCCCGACGAGGACACGCACATGGCCCGCACCCTGACTTCCCTGCCCAAGGCCGACGGCTTCCGCCTGCCCGGCGAATTCGAACCCAAGAGCCGTTGCTGGCTCGGCTGGCCGGAGCGCCCGGACGTGTGGCGCAACGGCGGCAAGCCGGCGCAGAAAGTCTGGGTTGAGATCGTCAGCGCCATCGCCAGCAGCGAGCCGGTCACCGTGTGCGCCTCGGCCGCGCAGTACGCCAACGCCCGGCGCCAGCTGCCGGCCCAGGTGCGGGTGGTGGAGATGACCTGCAACGACAGCTGGTTCCGCGACAGCGGCCCGGCCTTCCTGGTCAACGATGCGAGCGGCGAGGTGCGCGGCGTCGACTTCGAGTTCAACGCCTACGGCGGCCTCGACGGCGGCCTCTACTACCCCTGGGACAAGGACGACCAGATCGCCCAGAAGATCCTCGAGATCGAGGGCTTCGAGCGTTACCGCGCGCCCTTCATCGCCGAGATGGGCGGCATCCAAAGCGACGGCCAGCGCACCATCCTCACCACCGAGCAGTGCCTGCTCAACCGCAACCGCAACGCCCACCTGGGCAAGGACGAGATGACCCGCCGCCTGCAGGATTACCTGGGCGCCGAGCAGGTGATCTGGTTGCCGCGCGGCTGCAAGTTCGACGAGACCGACGGCCATATCGACGACCTGGCCTGCTTCGTCCGCCCCGGCGTGGTGGTGATGCAGTGGACCGACGACCGCAGCGACCCGCAGTGGGAGATCTACCAGGAGGCCTACGACATCCTGCGCAGCACCCGCGATGCCCAGGGCCGCGCGCTGCAGGTACACAAGCTGCCGCAGCCGCGGGTGCTGGAGTGGACGGCGGCCGAGGCCGAGGGCCTGGACCGGGACGACGCCACCCATGCGCGCCAGGCCGGCACGCAGATCTGCGCCTCCTATATCAATTACTACGCCGGCAACTCGGCCATCGTCGTGCCGCTGTTCGGCGACCCCAACGACCGCATCGCCCAGGCCACCCTGGCCGAGCTGTTCCCCCGGCACCGAATCCTCGGCATCGAGAACTCGCGCGAGATCCTGCTCGGCGGCGGCAACGTCGCCTGCATCACCTCGCCGCAATACGCCGCTCCCAAGCGCCAGGAGGTGTAGCCATGCGCCTGTCCGCACTCTGCCTGGCTCTGGGCCTGTCTGCCGCCGCCCAGGCGGCGCCGGGCCAGCAGGTCAACCTGTATATCTGGAACGAGTATCTGGCGCCGGACACCCTGTCGTCCTTCGAGCGGAAGACCGGGATCAAGGTGGTGGTCGACCACTTCGATTCGCTGGAAACGGTGGAGACCAAGCTGCTCACCGGACGCAGCGGCTACGACCTGGTGCTGACCGCCGGCCAGCACCTGCAGCGGGCGATCAAGAGCGGCGCGCTGCAGCCGCTGGACAAGGCCGCGCTGCCGCATTTCGCCGGCATCGGCGCGGAGTTCGCCAAGCACATGGCGGCCTTCGATCCGGACAACCGCTATGCCGGCATCTACCTGTGGGGCACCACCGGCGTCGGCTACCAGCGCGAGGCCATCGCCCGGCGCATGGCCGATGCGCCGACCGACAGCTGGGCCATGCTGCTGGACCCGCAAGTGGTCTCGCGTTTCGCCGACTGCGGGGTGAGCTTTCTCAACGACCCCAACGAGGTGTTCGCCGCCGCGTTCAGCTACCTGGGCCTGGACATCAACCGGCAGAACCTCGACGACCTGAAGCGCGCCGAGGCGCATCTGGCCAAGGTGCGGCCGCATATCCGCTACTTCGACAACGACCGCAATATCGCCGACCTGGCCAACGGCGACAGCTGCCTGGCGATGGCCTGGAACGGCAACGTGGCGCTCGCCGCCGGCCAGGCCGAGCAGGCCGGCAAGCCCTATGCGATCGGCTACAGCATCCCGCGCGAGGGCGCGCAGATCTGGTTCGACGCCATGGTGGTGCCGGCCGATGCACCGCATCCGCAGGCGGCCCTGGCGCTGATGGACCACCTGATGACCCCCGAGGTGATCGGCGCCATCAGCAACACGGTGTACTACGCCAACGCGGTGCCGGCCGCCGACGCCACGGTCGATCCGGCGATCCTCGCCGACCCCGGCACCTATCCGCCGGCGGCGGTGCGCGCGCGGCTGTACACCAAGAACGACAACGGCCCGCTGTTCAACCGCGCGCTGACCCGGGCCTTTTCTAGGCTGAAGGCGGGGCTTTAGCACGACGGGGCTTGAGCGCCGGCCTGGGGTCGCCAATACTGGCCCGACCCCACGCACGCCCAAGGAGGGCCTTCATGCGTTCGATTCTCGCCGTTCTACCCCTGGTTCTGCTGGCCGGCTGCTCGTCCTTCCGCCCCGATGCCGAGCACATCACCCCGGTGCCCGGTGATCGCCTGCTGGCCTACCAGGAGGCGCGCGAGGGTGGCGGCCAACTGGTAGTCAATCGCGACATGGGCCTGATGGGCGGCGGCTGCTATGTGGCTATCGAAGTGGATCGCCAGCTCGCCGCGCGTATCGGCATGGCCGAGGTGGCCAGCTTCCAGGTGCCGGCCGGCACTCGCGTGCTGGGCCTGACCCTCGACCCGCTGGACGACACCCTGTGCGGCAAGGGGCGCCTGCACAAGGAGCTGGCGGTCAAGGTGACGCCGGGCAGCACCCAGTACTTCCAGGTGGTCAGCGAGAACCGCGGCGGTTTCGATCTCCGCCCGGACGCCAACCCGCCGCGGCCCTGACCCCGGGCCACGGTGTGGCCTTCATTTGCGCATAGAGAGGGAACTTGCATGGATCGCATCGCGCGACTCGTGTTCGCCGCACTGTTGCTGACCGGCCTGCCGGCGCTGGCCGCCGAATGGCCGCCGGGCGTGCGCGAAACCTTCCAGAAGGGCTGCGAGAGCAGCGCCGGCCAGGCCCTGGGCGCGGAGCGTGCGCGACTCTACTGCGCGTGCACGGTGACCGGCATCGACCGCGACTTCTCCAGTGCCGAGGTCGCCGAACTGGAGAAGGCCGATCTGCCGCAGCCCCTGATCGAGCGCCTGCAGCGGCTGTCCCAGCAGTGCCTGCAGGCTCTGGAGGGGCAGGGGTAGTCCCTCTCGTCTACTCCCGCCACAGCGGGTGCTTGCCCATCACCTCGGTGGCCCAGTCGGCGAAGGCGCGCACCCGCGCCGAAAGGTGCCGCGAGTAGGGGTAGACCAGGCTCATGGTCATGCTCTCCAGGCGCCAGTCCGGCAGCATCTCCACCAGCCGACCCTCGGCCAGCGGCTGCTCGGCCTCGCAGCTGGGCACTGTGACGAAGCCGAGGCCGGCCTCGGCGGCGGCGATATAGGCCCCGCCGCTGTTGAAGCGCATGGCCGGTTCCTGCTCGATGACGTAACGCTCCTGGCCGCGCTGCAGCACGCTGACCTTCTGCCGCCCGCTGGCCGGATAGACGAAGGCCAGGTAGCGCAGCGCGGCGAGGTCCTGCGGGTGGCGCAGTGGCGGATGCCGGGCCAGGTACTCGGGGGTGGCGCAGAGGGTGAAACGCATCTGGCCGATGGGGCGGCAGACCAGGTCCGGGGTGTTCACCGGGCCGCCGCGGATGGCGCAGTCCACGCCTTCCTGAACCAGGTCGACGACCCGCTCGCTGCAACCGACGTCGAGGCGAATCAGCGGGTGGCGGGCGACGAAGTCGGGCAGGGCGGGGATGATCAGGAAGCGCCCGACCGGCGAGGGCATCTCCACCCGGACCCGGCCGCGGGCCAGGCCGCGACTGTGCGAGACGCTGGTCTCCAGCTCGTCGAGGTCGTCCAGCACGGCGCGGGCGCGCTCGTAGTAGGCGCTGCCATCGGTGGTCGGCGACACGCGCCGGGTGGTGCGGTGCAGCAACTTGACGCCGAGCTGGGTCTCCAGCGCCAGCACCTGGCCGGACACCGTGGTCTTGGCCAGGCCCAGTGCCTCGGCGGCGCGGGTAAAGCTGCCGAGCTCGACGATGCGGCAGAAGGCGCGCATCGCCTCCAGACGGTCGAAGGCCATTGTCCGTTTCTCCGCACAATGTTTACGTGTGTGGCTAATTTATCCAGTTATGGGCGAGCAATACAGTGGCGACCGATCCCGGTACGACACCGGGCCACTTCGGAGATGCCGCCATGATGACCAGCAAGCGCAACAACTATCACCAGACCGCCCCGCGCGTGTTCAAGGCCCTCTATGCCCTGGAGCAGACCCAGGCCGGCTTCCCCCTGGAGGGTTCGCTGCGCGAGCTGATCAAGGTGCGCGCCTCGCAGCTCAACGGCTGCGCCCTGTGCCTGGACATGCACAGCGCCGACGCGCTGCAGCGGGGCGAGTCGGCCCGCCGCCTGCTGGCCCTGGGCGCCTGGGAAGACGCGCCCTTCTTCAGCGAGCGCGAGCGCGCCGCCCTGCTGTGGACCGACACCCTGACCCTGCTGGCCGCGCGCCATGCGTCGGATGCCGTATACGCCCAGGTGGCCGCGCAGTTCGACGAGGGCGAGATCGCCGAGCTGACCCTGGCCATAGTCACCATCAACGCGTGGAACCGCTTCGGTGTCGGTTTCGCCATGCGGCCGGAGAGGTGAACGCCGCGCAGTCGATTGCGATCTGCTCAGCGCCAGCTGTGCCAGCCTGCCGTGTGGTGGCCTGGCTGTTGTCCGAGGGCCAGGCGCCGCTGTTCGGGCCGGTTTCCCACCGAGTCAAAGCATCCCGCAGGAGGGCATCATGTTGCACGCCGTGCTGATCGAGACCCAGCATCCCGACGAACAGACCCTGCGCCGGCACCTCGTGGCGCTGGCCGGGGGCAATGGCTGGCGGTTGCAGCGGCTGGGGTCAGTGGAGCGGTGCTGGTTGCTGTGGCTGAACGATGCCGAGGGCGGCGCGCGCCTGTGTGGCGCGCTGTTGAACTGCGCCTGGCTGCGCCGTCTGGACTGTGCCCCGGCGCTCCTGCCCGTACTGGCTGCGCCGGATCACGCATGCAGGGAATGGCCCCAGGCGCTGCCCCATAGGTGATGTCGATCACAAGCCGAGCGACTGCCTCTCGGGCATGAGGCGCGAGCCAGAGCCACTGGCGTCTCGGGCATGGCGATCTGGCGTGCCGGGCATTCACGTCGAATTCACAATCGCTGCTTAACTTGGGGCTGCTCCCCAACCCGGGGACGCGCCATAACAACAACCATAAGGAAATGCAGCGATGCGTGTTCTCGCAGCCCTCAGCCTGCTGGCCCTGAGCGCCCAGGCCGGCGCCCAGTGTCCGGACTTCCAGAGCCCCGCCAATCCGCCGAGCTTCAGCAAGCCGGCGAAGAAGAGCTTCCGCCATTTCGGCAACCAGGTGCTGGCCGGCCTGTACAAGCCCTGGCACATGGTCCACGACCAGATGGTGCGCAGCGGCCAGACCGCCACAGTCACCGCCAAGTTCGACTACGACGCCGTGCTGCACAAGGATCTGGAGGGCGAGTACGTGCACGCCTACCTGTACGGCACCGGCATGAGCGGCTGGAGTTACCTGGGCCGTCACACCACCGACAGCGACGGCAAGATCAACGTGGCGGTCGGCGTTCGCCCGGTGGGCGAGTATCGCCTGCGTTTCGTGGTCGAGGGCGACCTCAGCCAGGTCGACGGCTACCTCAGCGTGGTCGACCCGAACCGCCCGGCGGTGCTGTTCGATATCGACGGCACCCTGACCATCAACGACTTCGAGGCCTACGCCGATTACGTCGGGCTGAAGACCGCACAGGCCTACTACTACGCACCGCAGACGGTGCAGGCCTATCGCGACAAGGGCTACCAGCTGGTGTTCCTCACCGCGCGGCCCTACTGGGTGACCAAGGACGCCCGCCAGTGGTTCGACTACCAGGGCCTGCCGCAGTGGCACTACCGCTCCAACCCTTACGGCGACGGCCCGATTCCGCCGGACACCCTGGCGCACAAGACCAACTACGTGAAGTACCTGCGCGAGCAGGTCGGCCTGAACATAGTGCGCGCCTACGGCAACGCCACCACCGATATCGCGGCCTACGCCGCCGGCGGCATTCCCAAGGCGCAGACCTGGATCATCGGCCAGCATGCCGGCAAGGAAGGGACCCAGGCGGTGGGCGGCGACTACAGCTACCACTACAGCACCGTGGTGGCGGCCACTCCGCCGGCCAACTGCAACTGAGTGAGTCATGCCCTCTGCTTGTGGGAGAGGGCATGGCGCCCGGCCTCCTGGGGGCGTTCTTCTCAGACCCGGTCGGCCAGCGCCAGCTTCACGCCCAGCAGGGTGAACAGCCCGCCCGTACCACGCTCAAGCCACAGGCCGACGCGGCGGCCGACCTGCAGGCGCCGTTGGGCGAAAGCGGTGGTCAGGGCCAGGAAGTGACACCAGAGCATGCCGTTGACGTTGAAGATGACGCCCAGAAGGATAAAGGCCAGGGCCTTGTGTTCGGCGTCCGGGCTGATGAACTGCGGCACGAAGGCGAGGAAGAACAGCGCCACCTTGGGGTTGAGCACATTGGTCAGAAAGCCCTGGGCGAAGATGCGCCCATAGGGCAGGGCCGGCAGTTCGACGCTACCCGGCTCGATGGCCTCCTTGCGCTTGGCCAGCAGCATGCCGATGCCGATGTACAGCAGGTAGGCGGCGCCGACCAGCTTGACCACCATGAAGGCGGTGGCCGAGGTGGCGAGCAGGGCGGACATGCCCAGCGCGGCGGCGACTATATGCACGCAGGTGCCGGCGCCTATGCCCAGCGCCGCCGCCGAACCGGCGCGCCAGCCCTGGGTGGCGCTGCGCGCCATGATCAGCAGCGAGTCGGGGCCGGGAGCCATGTTCAGCAGCAGGCCGGAAATGACGAACAGGGCGAGATCATGGGTGCCGAGCATGGCGGGGTTCCTTGCCGTGGGAAAGCGGAATTCTGCGCCTTTCCCGAGTGTTCGGTCAAAGTTCCGCCGAGGCGTTGCGGGGGCTGTCTGCCTATGGGCTGATGTCGTCTATTTTTCCGGAAAAGACTGCATTTTCTCCGCTATTTTCTCTATCTGTCGCATAGCTTCTGAAAAGCGACGAGGCCTGCCGCCAGTCGGTGCCGCTTCGTCATGGCAGCGCCGTGGGCCCGGCTATGGCAAACTGCGTTTTTTGCTGCGCCGAGTGCCACTGTTTGGCTCGAGTCGCCGCCGCAAGCGAATTCGCGCCGCCGGCCGTCGCCGGGGTGCAACCGTCAAGCCAGCCGCATTGGGCGGCCATAGAAGAAGAGGAATGTCCCGTGCACAAAGCCGTAATCAGTGGCACTGGTCTGTATACCCCGGCCAACAGCATTTCCAACGACGAGCTGGTGGCTTCCTTCAATGCCTATGTCCAGCAGTTCAACGCGAGCAACGCCGCCGCCATCGAGCGTGGCGAGATCGAGGCGTTGAGCGAGTCGAGCAGTGCCTTCATCGAGAAGGCCTCGGGCATCAAGAGCCGCTTCGTCATCGACAAGGACGGCATCCTCGATCCGCAGCGCATGGTGCCGCGCATCCCCGAGCGCTCCAACGAGGAGTGGGGCATCCTCTGCGAGATGTCCGTGGCCGCGGCCAGGCAGGCGCTGGAGCGCGCCGGGCGCACGGTGGCCGACATCGACGGGGTGATAGTCGCCTGCTCCAACCTGCAGCGCGCCTACCCGGCGGTGGCCATCGAAGTGCAGGCGGCCCTCGGCATCGAGGGCTGGGGCTACGACATGAACGTGGCCTGCTCCTCCGCCACCTTCGGCATCCAGGCTGCCAGCAACGCCGTGGCCACCGGCCAGGCCCGCGCCGTGCTGATGGTCAACCCGGAGATCTGTACCGGCCACCTGAACTTCCGCGACCGCGACAGTCACTTCATCTTCGGCGATGCCGCCACCGCGGTGATCATCGAGCGTGCCGACCAGGCCAGCTCCCAACACCAGTGGGACATCCTCGGCACCAAGCTGCTGACCCAGTTCTCCAACAACATCCGCAACAACTTCGGCTTCCTCAACCGCGCCGCGGAAGAGGGCGTAGGCGCCAAGGACAAGCTGTTCGTCCAGGAAGGGCGCAAGGTGTTCAAGGACGTCTGCCCGATGGTGGCCGAGCTGATCGGCGCCCACCTGGCGGAGAACCAGCTGAACGTCGGCGACGTCAAGCGCTTCTGGCTGCACCAGGCCAACCTCAACATGAACCTGCTGATCGCGCGCAAGCTGCTCGGCCGCGACGCCGAACCGCACGAGGCGCCGGTGATCCTCGATACCTACGCCAACACCAGTTCGGCCGGCTCGGTGATCGCCTTCCACAAGCATCAGGACGACCTGCCGGCCGGCAGCCTGGGCGTGCTCAGCTCCTTCGGCGCGGGCTACTCCATCGGCAGCGTGATCCTGCGCAAGAAGGCCTGACCCGCCATGGCAGGGAGTGCCGAGGACGAGTTGCTCGCCCGCCTGCGCACCGGCGAGCAACGGGCCTTTCGCGAGCTGGTGACGACCTACCAGGGCGCCATGCGCGCGGTGGCCTTCGCCATAGTCGGCAGTCGCAATGCCGACGAGGTGGTGCAGGACGCCTGGCTGGCCGTGGTGCGCAGCCTGGATGGCTTCCAGCAGCGCGCCAGCCTGAAGACCTGGCTGCTGACCATTACCGCCAACACCGCCAAGACCCGCCTCAAGCAGCAGCGCCGCGAGCCGCTGCTCGACGACCTGCCGGCGCCGCACGGCAGTGTCGGCGCCGAGCGTTTCGCCGAGGACGGCCATTGGCTGACGCCGCCCAGTCAGTGGGAGCAGGACACACCCGAAGCCCTGCTGGCCGAGGCCGAGCTGCGCGAGTGCCTGGAGAAGACCATCGCCAGCCTGTCCGAGATGCAGTCCAGCGTGCTGCTGCTGCGCGAGCGCCAGGGCCTGGAATTGGAGGCGATCTGTAATCTTCTCGATCTCTCGCTCTCCAATGTCCGTGTGCTGCTGCACCGCGCCCGGCTCAAGGTGTTTGCCACCCTGGAGCATTTCGAGGAGACCGGCCAATGTTGACCTGTCAGGAACTGGTGGCCCATTCCAGCGACTATCTCGATGGTCAGCTGCGCCTGCGCGAACGCATCGCCGTGCGCGCGCATCTCGCCATGTGCAGGAACTGCCGGCGCTTCATTCGCCAGATGAAAGTCACCCAGGCCGTGCTGCGGCAACTGCCGGAGCGGCCGCTACCGGAGCTGGAGGTGTTGGCCGAGAGGCTTGCCCGCCAGCGCCGCGAGTCCTGAGCCGAAAAAGGCCCGCGGTCGCGAGGACGGCGGGCCTTTCGGTGACGCAGGGGCTCAGAGCGCGGCGATCTTCTCGCGCTGCTCGGCCAGCTTGGCCAGTGCCTGTTCGGCCTCGGCCAGCTTGGCGCGCTCCTTGTCGAGCACCTCGGCCGGGGCCTTGGCGACGAAGCCTTCGTTGGCCAGCTTGCCGCCGACGCGCTGCACTTCGCCCTGCAGGCGGCCGATCTCCTTGTCCAGGCGCGCCAGCTCGGCGTCCTTGTCGATCAGCCCGGCCATGGGCACCAGCACTTGCAGTTCGCCGACCAGGGTGGTGGCGGACATCGGCGCGTGTTCGCCGGCGGCGAGCACGCGGATCGACTCGAACTTGGCCAGCTTGTTCAGCAGCGGTTCGAAATCGGCCAGGCGGCGCAGGTCTTCGGCGTTGGCGTTGGCCAGCACCACGTCGATGCGCTTGGTCATGGAGATCTTCATCTCGCCGCGGATCTGCCGCACGCCGAGCATGAAGGTCTTGACCCAGGCGATGTCGGCCTCGGCGGCGGCGTCGATGCGCTCCTCGACCGCCACCGGCCAGGGCTGCAGCATCAGGGTGGCGCCGTCCTTGCCGGCCAGGGCCTTGATCCGTTGCCAGATTTCTTCGGTGATGAAAGGCATGAACGGATGGGCCAGGCGCAGGATGACTTCAAGCACGCGCACCAGGGTGCGGCGGGTGCCGCGCTGGCGCTCGGCGGAGGCGCTCTCGTCCCAGAGAACGGGTTTCACCAGCTCCAGATACCAGGCGCAGTACTCGTCCCAGACGAACTCGTACAGGGCCTGAGTCGCCAGGTCGAAGCGGAAGGCGTCGAGGTGGCGGGTCACGTCCTGCTCGCAGCGCTGCAAGGCAGAGATGATCCAGCGGTCCACGGCGGACAGCTCGACCGGCTCATCGTTGACGCCGGTGTCCTGGCCGTCGGTGTTCTCCAGCACGAAGTTGGTGGCGTTCCACAGCTTGTTGCAGAAGTTGCGGTAGCCCTCGACGCGGCCCATATCGAACTTCACATCGCGGCCGGTGGTGGCCAGCGAACAGAAGGTGAAGCGCAGGGCGTCGGTGCCGTAGCTGGCGATGCCCTCGGGGAACTCGGCGCGGGTCTGCTTGGCGATCTTCTCGGCCAGCTTGGGCTGCATCATGCCGCTGGTGCGTTTCTCCAGCAGCTCTTCCAGGGTGATGCCATCGACTATGTCCAGCGGGTCGAGCACGTTGCCCTTGGACTTGGACATCTTCTGGCCCTGGCCGTCGCGCACCAGGCCGTGCACGTACACGGTCTTGAACGGGATCTGCCCGGTCAGGTGGGTCGACAGCATGATCATCCGGGCGACCCAGAAGAAGATGATGTCGAAGCCGGTGACCAGCACGTCGGTGGGGTGGAAGGTCTTGAGGAAGTCGGTCTGCTGCGGCCAACCGAGGGTGGAGAAGGTCCACAGGCCGGAGCTGAACCAGGTGTCCAGGACGTCCTCGTCCTGGCGCAGGGCGACGCCTGCGAGGTCGTGCTTGGCGCGCACTTCCGCTTCGTCGCGGCCGACATAGACGTTGCCGGCCTCGTCGTACCAGGCCGGGATGCGGTGGCCCCACCACAGCTGGCGGCTGATGCACCAGTCCTGGATGTCGCGCATCCAGCTGAAGTACATGTTCTCGTACTGCTTGGGCACGAACTGGATCTCGCCGCTCTCGACCACGGCGATGGCCTTCTCGGCCAGCGGCTTGGTGGAGACATACCACTGGTCGGTCAGCCAGGGCTCGATCACGGTGCCGGAGCGGTCGCCCTTCGGCACTTTCAGCGCGTGGTCCTCGATCTTCTCCAGCAGGCCGGCGGCTTCGAAGGCGGCGACGATCTCCTTGCGCGCGACGAAGCGGTCGAGGCCGGCGAACTGCTCGGGCAGGCTGCCGTCGACTTCGCTGTTGACGCTGCCGTCCAGGTTGAATACCTGGGCGGTCGCGAGGACCGCAGCGTTCTTGTCGAAGATATTGATCAGCGGCAGGTTGTGGCGCTTGCCGACTTCGTAGTCGTTGAAGTCGTGGGCCGGGGTGATCTTCACGCAGCCGGTGCCGAATTCGGGGTCGCAGTAGTCGTCGGCGACGATGGGGATGCGCCGGCCCACCAGCGGCAGCTCGACGAACTGGCCGATCAGGGCCTTGTAGCGCTCGTCTTCCGGGTGCACGGCCACGGCGCTATCGCCGAGCATGGTTTCCGGGCGGGTGGTGGCGACGATCAGGTAGTCCTTGCCGTCGGCCGTTTTATGGCCGTCGGCCAGCGGATAGCGCAGGTTCCACAGGTGGCCCTTCTCGTCGTGGTTCTCCACTTCGAGGTCGGAGATGGCGGTGTGGAACTTGGTGTCCCAGTTGACCAGGCGCTTGCCGCGGTAGATCAGGCCGTCCTCGTGCAGGCGCACGAAGGCTTCCTTGACCGCTTCGGACAGGCCCTCGTCCATGGTGAAGCGCTCGCGCGACCAGTCCACCGAGCTGCCCAGGCGGCGGATCTGCCGGGTGATGGTGCCGCCGGACTGGTTCTTCCACTCCCAGACCTTGTCGAGGAACTTGTCGCGGCCGAGGTCGTGGCGGCCGATGCCCTGCGCGGCCAGCTGGCGCTCGACCACCATCTGGGTGGCGATGCCGGCGTGGTCGGTGCCCGGCTGCCACAGGGTGTTGCGGCCCTGCATGCGGCGGAAGCGGATCAGCGCGTCCATGATCGCGTTGTTGAAGCCATGGCCCATGTGCAGGCTGCCGGTGACGTTCGGCGGCGGGATCATGATGGTGTAGGGCTCGCCGGAGCCTTGCGGGGCGAAGTAGTTGTTCTGCTCCCAGGTCTGGTACCAGGAGGTTTCGATGGCGTGCGGCTGGTAGGTCTTGTCCATGAGTGCGGCGGGACCGTATTGGCAACTGAAAGCCGCCGAGTATAACGGCTGCCGCCCGCCGTGGGCCACTGGCCGCCGTATGGCGCGCGGGCGTTAGGCCTTGGGCTGCTTGATCAGGCGATCCAGGCGGGCGTCGAGGCGGCGCTTGAGCTCGGCCTCGATCTGCGGCACGAAGTCGTCGATCACGTCCTGCAGGATCAGCTGTGCGGCGGCGCGCAGTTCGGCGTTCAGGCGATTGCGTACCAGGCCGTCCTGGGCTCCGCTGATGGCGGTCTGGGCGGTCTGGGCGGTCTGGGCGGTCTGGGCGGTCTGGGCGGTCTGGGCGGTCTGGGCGGTCGGGCGTGGCGCGACGGCCGGCTGGGCGGGGTAGGGCAGCGGGGCGGCGCTGGCCGGCTTGCTCGCTGTGGCGGCGGGCAGGCCCGGGCCCGGCTCGATGATCTCCGACAGCAGGGGGATCTGCAGCTCGTTTTCGAGGCTCTCGGTGAGCAGGGGCGGCTCCAGCTGCTCCTTTTCCAGCAACTGGCGGATGGCTTCGAGGTCATCCAGCAGATGAGCGGGTTTGGCGGGAGGCGAGCTGTCCATGGGCGTTGCGGGCGGGGGAGGGTGGCCGAGACTGCAGATTCTACGCCTGCCGCCGGGCTTTTTCGAGGCCGCGCGGCGTCACAGCTCGACGCGCTGCGGGTCGTGGCCGAGCTGGCGGTACTGGCGAAAGTTCTCGCGGCACTGGGCCAGCAGCGCCGGCTCCTGGTTGACTATCTCAATCACTCGGCTGAAGTGGGCCAGGTGCGGCGACAGCTGCGGGTGCAGGTTGAGCAGCACGCCGCCGTCCTGCGCCGGCTCCTGGTCGAGGCCGATCACCACCGGGGCGGCGGGGTCTTCCTCGTACAGGCTGTGGGGAATGAAGGACTCCGCGCGAAAGCTCCACAGCAGCCGGTCCAGCGCTTCGCACTGGGCCTGCTCGGCGCCGCGCAGGAACACCGGCAGGCCGGCCTTCCAGGCCTTGCCGGCCAGCTGGCAGGCGGCGCGCAGGCGGCCTTCGGCGGTGGCGGAGGAAAGAACGTAGAACTCGACGCGCATGGGCTACTCGCGGATGTGGTTCGATGCCGTTGATGGGTATCGGCGCCAGGGCGCCTCAACCCATCCTACAGGCTCAGGCCTTGGCGCGATCCAGCAGGTACTGGGTCAGCATCGGCACCGGGCGGCCGGTGGCGCCCTTGTCCTTGCCACCGCTGATCCAGGCGGTGCCGGCGATGTCCAGGTGCGCCCAGTGGAAGCTCTTGGCGAAGCGCGACAGGAAGCAGCCGGCGGTGATGGTGCCGGCCTTGGGCCCGCCGATATTGGCGATGTCGGCGAAGGGGCTGTCGAGCTGCTCCTGGTACTCGTCGTGCAGCGGCAGCTGCCAGGCACGGTCGTCGGCGTGCTCGCCGGCCTTGAGGATCTGCTTCACCAGCGCCTCGTTGTTGCCCATCAGGCCGGAGACATTGCTGCCCAGGGCGACGATGCAGGCGCCGGTGAGGGTGGCGATGTCGATCACCGCCTGCGGCTTGAAGCGCTCGGCATAGGTGAGGGTGTCGCACAGCACCAGGCGGCCTTCGGCGTCGGTGTTGAGGATCTCCACGGTCTGCCCGCTCATGGTGCTGACGATGTCGCCCGGGCGGGTGGCACGGCCGCTGGGCATGTTCTCGGCGCAGGCCAGCAGGCACACCAGGTTGATCGGCAGCGCAAGTTCCAGCACGGCGCGCAGGGTGCCGAGCACGCTGGCGGCGCCGCACATGTCGTACTTCATCTCGTCCATGCCGGCGGCCGGCTTGATGCTGATGCCGCCGGTGTCGAAGGTGATGCCCTTGCCGACCAGGGCGAAGGGCTTGTCGTCCTTCTTGCTGCCCTGGTAGTGCAGCACGATCATCCGCGGCGGCTGCTCGCTGCCCTGGGCCACGGCGAGGAAGGCGCCGGCGCCGAGCTCCTTGAGCTTCTTCTCGTCGAGGATGTCGACCTTGAGGTTCTTGTGCGCCTTGGCCAGGGCCTTGGCCTCGTCGGCCAGGTAGCTGGGGTGGCAGAGGTTCGGCGGCAGGTTGCCGAGATCCTTGGTGAAGGCCATGCCGGTGGCGATGGCGCGGGCATGCAGGCTGCCGCGCTCGACTTCGGCCTGCTCGGCCTTGTCGGCGATCAGGGTGATCTTCTTCAGCGCCTTCGGCTCGGCCTTCTGGCTCTTGAACTGGTCGAACACATAGGCGCCGTCGGCCAGGGTCTCGACCAGCAGGCGGGCCTTGCCGTAGGCGTCGCGGCCCTTGACCTTGAGTTCGCCGAGGGTCAGCACGGCATCCGCGCCGCCGAGGCTCTTCAGCACGCCATGGGCGGCTGCAACCAGTTTACGGAACTGGCGGTCTGACAGTTCGCCCTTGCCGCTGCCGACCAGCAGCACGCGCTCGGCCTTGAGGCCCGGCAGGCTGTGCAGGAGCAGGGTCTGGCCCTGCTTGCCGGCGATGTCGCCGCGCTTGAGCAGGGCCGAAATGGCGCCGCCGCTGGCCTCGTCCACGGCCTTGGCGGCCGCGCCGAGCTTGCGGCCCTCGCCGAGGGTGACCACCAGGGTCGCGGTCTTCAGGGTTTCCGGGCGGGTGCTTTTGACGAGGAATTCCATGTGCTGTCCCCAAGACAAAGAGTCGGGTTTGACGGATAATGCCGGTCATTTTTTCGAGGCCCGCCGCGGCGGGCCGGCCATCCGAGAGCGGCTAGTGTGAGCGTAGCCGCTGGAGCCTGACAACCCTGGAGCGTCCGGTTTGATCGTCTTCCGTTATCTGTCCCGCGAAGTGCTGGTGACCCTCGGCGCGGTGAGCGCCGTGCTGTTGGTGATCATCATGAGTGGGCGTTTCATCAAGTACCTGGCCCAGGCCGCACAGGGTGCGCTGGACCCGAGCGTGCTGTTCCTGATCATGGGCTACCGGATTCCCGGTTTCCTCCAGCTGATCCTGCCGCTGGGCCTGTTCCTCGGCATCCTGCTGGCCTACGGCCGCCTCTACCTGGACAGCGAGATGACCGTGCTGTCGGCCACCGGTATGAGCAACCGCCGCCTGGTGGCCTACAGCATGGCGCCGGCCGCGCTGGTCGCCGCGCTGGTCGCCTGGCTCAGCCTGGGCCTGGCGCCACAGGGCGTGGCCGAGCAGATGCGCATCCTCAAGGAGCAGGACGCCCTGACCGAGTTCGATACCCTGGTGCCCGGCCGCTTCCAGGCCATGAAGGATGGCTCGCGGGTGACCTATACCGAGGGCCTGTCCGACGACCGCGGTGAGCTCAGCGGGGTGTTCATCACCGAGCAGCGCACCGGCAAGGGGCGCGCCGATCAGGACAAGGGCAAGCGCGGCATCACCCTGCTGGTGGCCGAGCAGGGCCGCCAGGTGATCCAGGACGATGGCAGCCGCTACCTGATCCTGGAGAACGGCTATCGCTACGACGGCAACCCGGGGCAGGCCGACTACCGGGCGATCCGCTACGACACCTATGGCGTGCTGCTGCCCAAGCCGGAAGTCGGCGCCGAGGCCAGCGAGCGCGAGGCCATTCCCACCCGCGAGCTGATCGGCAGCGACAACCCGCGCGAGCAGGCCGAGCTGCAGTGGCGCCTGTCGATTCCCGTGCTGGTATTCGTGGTCACCCTGCTGGCGGTGCCGCTGGCCCGGGTCAACCCGCGCCAGGGGCGCTTCCTCAAGCTGCTGCCGGCGGTACTGCTGTACATGACCTACCTGGCCCTGCTGATCGGCGTCCGTGGCCAGCTGGACAAGGGCAAGCTGCCCATGGAACTGGGCCTGTGGTGGGTGCATGCGTTGTTCCTCCTGATCGGCCTCGGTCTGGTCGGCTGGAGCCCCCTGAAACTCAAGCTCGCCGCTCGTCGCGCAGCCAAGGAGATGGCCCATGCGCCGGCTTGATCGTTACATCGGTACCAGCGTCTTCTTCGCCATCCTGGCGGTGCTCGGCATCATCGTCGGGCTGGGCCTGCTGTTCGCCTTCATCGACGAACTGGGCGACTTCAGCGACAGCTACGGCACCTGGGAGGCGCTGACCTATGTGCTGCTGACCCTGCCGCGGCGGGCCTACGAGATGCTGCCGATGGCGGCGCTGATCGGCTGCCTGATCGGCCTCGGCAGCCTGGCCAGCAGCAGCGAGCTGACCGTCATGCGCGCCGCCGGGGTGTCGGTCGGACGCATCGTCTGGGCGGTGATGAAGCCCATGCTGGTGCTGATGCTGGCCGGCGTGCTGGTCGGCGAGTACCTGGCGCCCTGGAGCGAGAGCCAGGCCCAGGCCCATCGCGCGCTGGCCCAGGGCGGCGGCGAGGCGCAGACCTCCAAGCGCGGCCTGTGGCATCGCCATGGCCAGGAATTCGTGCATATCAACGCGGTGCAGCCGAACGGCCGCCTACTCGGCGTGACCCGCTACCGCTTCGACGACGAGCGCCACCTGCTCTCGGCCAGCTTCGCCCGCTCGGCCCAGTACCAGGGCGACCACTGGATGCTGCAGCAGGTCAAGACCACTCGCTTCCACGGCAAGACCACCGATGTGCAGCAGGCTGCCAGCGAGCGCTGGGACGTCGAACTCAAGCCCGAGCTGCTCGGCACCGTGGTGCTGGCGCCGGAGGCCTTGTCGATCAGCGGCCTGTGGCGCTACATCCACTATCTCGGCGAGCAGGGGCTGAGCAACGGCAATTACTGGCTGGCGTTCTGGACCAAGGTGCTGCAGCCGCTGATCACCGCCGCCCTGGTGCTGATGGCGATTTCCTTCATCTTCGGCCCGTTGCGTTCGGTGACCCTCGGCCAGCGGGTGTTCACCGGGGTGCTGGTGGGCTTCGTGTTCCGCATCGCCCAGGACCTGCTCGGCCCATCCAGCCTGGTATTCGGTTTCTCGCCGCTGCTGGCGGTGGCCGTGCCGGCGACCATCTGCGCGCTGGCGGGGGTGGTTCTGCTCAGACGCGCGGCCTGATCCGGGCGGATCAAGAGAAGGCCGGGCATTTGTCCTAATGCTGTTCACTTAGCGGCATCACGGCCACGGCCGGACTTTTTTGGGTTCAGGTGTGCGGCTGCTGTTCTCCCTCTCCCTCCGGGAGAGGGCCGGGGTGAGGGTCAGGCAACGAGTAGGCGATAGTCCCTCACCCCCAGCCCCTCTCCCGGCGGGAGAGGGGGAGCGCTCTCGAGACACCGTGACATTCAGGTCGTGGTATTGCGCGGTCTCGTTCGCTACTGGCCAAACCAGAAAAACGCCGCGGCTCTGTAAAGAAGTCGCGGCGTTTTCTTAAGAGAACAGTGTTACGGGCATTTGTCTGGCCTTTTTCGTTTCACTGCTGTCCCTGTCGTTCCAGTTGCTGCAGGCGCTGCTGACTCTGCGCGTTGACCTGGTCGATCTGCTGCTTGAGCTGTTCCATCTGCTGCTGCGCCTGCTCGGCCCGGTCGGCCTGCAGTTTTGCGCTGGTGGCGGTGGCGGCACCGCCGTCGCAGGCGGCGAGGGTGAACAGGCAGAGCAGAACGATGATGGGGCGCATGACGGTCTCTAGAACATGACGATGGGCAAACTTAACCTGCCGGCGGCGTATCTGCAGCTGCCGGCAGATCGAGCGGTCAGCCGTAGCGACGTCTGGCCTCGATGGCCAGGCCGCTGCCGATGCTGCCGAAGCTGTTGCCCTCGGTGGGGCGGGCGTTGGGCAGCAGGGCGGCGACGCTCTGGCGCAGGGCCGGAATGGCGCTGGATCCGCCCGTGAAGAAGATGGTGTCGATCTCGCCGTGGCTCACGCCGGCTTTGAGCAGCAGCTCGTTCACGCCAGCGCGGATGCGTTCGAGCAGGCCATCGATGGCGCGGTCGAGCAGCGCGCGGTCGAGCAGGGCGCTCAAACCGTCCTCGATGCGCGACAGGTCGATGAGCCGGCTGTCGTGCTCGGTCAGGGCGATCTTGCTGTCTTCCACTTGCATGGCCAGCCAATGTCCGGCGCGTTGCTCGGTGAGACTGAGCAGGCGGTCGATACCGCTCGGATCGAGGCTGTCGTAGCGCATGTTCTTCAGCGCCAGCTGGGCCTTTTGCGCATACACCGCGTTGATGGTGTGCCAGGTGGCCAGGTTGAGGTGGTGGCTGGTCGGCATCGGCGCGTCGCTCTTCATCCGGCTGCCATAGCCGAACAGCGGCATGACGCCCTCCAGGCTGAGCTGCTTGTCGAAGTCGGTGCCGCCGATATGCACGCCGCCGGTGGCCAGGATGTCGTCCTGGCGCTCGTCCAGCTCGCGCCGTGCGGGGGCCAGGCGCACCAGGGAGAAGTCCGAGGTGCCGCCGCCGATGTCGACGATCAGTACCAGCTCCTCGCGCTGGATGCTGCGCTCGTAATCGAAGGCCGCGGCGATCGGTTCGTACTGGAACGACACTTCCCTGAAGCCCAGCTTGTGCGCCACCGCCTGCAGGGTGTTGGCGGCCTCGGCATCGGCTGCCGCATCGTCGTCGACGAAGAATACCGGACGCCCCAGTACCACCTGCTCGAACTCGCGCTCGGCCTGTTGTTCGGCGCGTTTCTTCAGCTCGCCGATAAAGAAGCCGAGCAGGTCGCGGAACGGCAGGGCGCTGCCCAGCACGGTGGTCTCGCTTTTCAGCAGCTTGGAGCCGAGCAGGCTCTTCAGCGAGCGCATCAGACGGCCTTCGTAGCCGTCCAGGTACTCGCTCAGGGCCTGGCGCCCGTACACCGGGCGGCGCTCCTCGGTGTTGAAGAAGATCACCGAGGGCAGTGTGGTCATGCCGCCCTCCAGGGGCAGCAGGGGCTCTGCGTCGGGGCGCCACCAGCCGACCGTGGAGTTGGAGGTGCCGAAATCGATGCCCAGGGCGTTGGCGGAGTATGGGGTCATGTTGCGCTGGTTCCGGAAAAACGGCCGCGCAGTTTATGCGAGACCGGCCTCGAGCGCGCGTGCAGATGGTCGCCGCGAGCGGCGTGCGTCCGGCCAACTGCTAGATTGCTGAAGAGATGCGCCCAGTTGCCGATAACCGACCCTGTCGTAAGGGGAGTCGACAATGCACGAGCGAATAAGAGCCTGGTCCTGTGGCCTGCTGCTGCTGAGCGCAGGCGCAGCGGCGCAGGAGCGTTGCGTCAGTCTGGTGACCAGTGCCGGAGGCCAGTCTTTCTGGAATCAGGTGCGGCAGGCCGCCGAGCAGACCGCCGCGCAGCTGAGCATACCCCTGTATGCCCGCGGACCCTCGCGCGACGGCGATACGCGGGTGCAGTTGAAGCTGATCGAGCGGATGCTCAAGTTCGACTGTCGGGTGCTGATAGTCGCGCCCAGCGGCCCCGAGGTGGCGCAGCGCATGGCCCAGTTGAAGGCGCAGGGTGTGCTGGGCATCTATATCGACCGTGACCTGAGTGGCGATGAGGTGCTGACCGCCATCGCCACCGACAACCACGCCGCCGGGCGGCGCGCCGGTGCCGAGTTGGCGCGTTTGCTCGGCGGGCGCGGCGAGGTGGCGCTGCTGCGCCTCGATGCCAGCGTGCAGTCGACCAGCGAACGGGAGCGCGGCTTCATCGAGGGGGCCCACGGCGGAGGGCTGCGGGTGGTGCTGGACCGTTACCTGCCGCTCGCCGATCCGCAGGCGATGACCAAGCTGGGCAGGGAGTTGGCACGCTTGGACGGCCTGTTCACGCCCAGCGAAGCGACTACTCTGGAAGTGTTGGCCGTGCTGCGTCGTCTGAAGCTCGCCGGCAAGCTGGCACATGTCGGCTTCGATGCCAGCCCCTTGCTGGTCGATGCGTTGCAGCGCGACGAGATCGCCGGGCTGATGGTGCAGCAGCCCCGCCTGATGGGGGCCGAGAGCGTGGCTCGGGCGCGCCGGCTGCTCGATGGCGACCTCACGGGGCCGCGCCGGGTCAGTTTGCCGGCGATCTATGTGGACAAGCGCAATCTCGGCGACGGGATGGTGCAACAGCTGCTGGCGCCATGAGGCACGGGAGGTGAGGATGCGTGCGTGGGGTGTCTGCCTGTTGCTGCTGCTCCTGTGGCAGTCACCGCTGCGCGCCGACGAACTGTTGCTGCTGACCGAGGAGGCGCCGCCCACCAGCTTCCTGCGCGATGGTCTGCCCGATGGCTATGCGGTCGAGGTGGTGCGCGAGCTGATTCGCCGCACCGGCAGCCGCGCCCATGTCGAGCTGTTGCCCTGGACCCGCGCCTACAGCAAGGCCAAGAGCGAAGCCAATACCGGGCTGTTCCTGGTGGTGCGCACCGCCGAGCGCGAGGCGCTGTTCCAGTGGGTCGGCCCCATTCTGCGCGGCTCCACCCGCTTCTATTCGCTGAAGGACAGCGGCCTGCAGGTCGACAGCCTGGAGCAGGCGGCCAGTGCCGGTACCATCGCCATGCCCAAGCAGTGGTATACCTACGAGACCCTGCAGCGTATGGGCTTCGACAACCTGTATGGCGCCGCGGGCCCCAGGCAGATGGTGACCATGCTCAAGCACGGCCGGGTCAAGCTGATCGCCACCGAGGACCTGACCCTGCGCGAGGAGCTGGCCAGTGGCGGCCTGACGCCGGAGGAGGTGCAGGCGCATATGGTCTTCATGAGATCCGACCACTACATCGTCTTTTCCCCGCAGACCGAGCCTGCTCTGGTCGAGCGCTGGCGGCACGAGCTGGACGGGATGCGCCACGACGGCAGCCTGCGCAGCATCCTGGCGCGCTGGCTGCCGGGGGCCACAATGCCGTGAAGAGGCAGGCTGCTCCTTTGTGTTCTGCGCCGAGACATGCCGCGCCTGTTACCACCGCGCTGCCATTCGCCGAGCGCGCCCAGCTGTTCGCCCAGTTGGCGGCCTTGGAGCGGGCGGGGGTTCCCTTGCTGAGTGCGCTGGCCGGCTTGCAACTCGGCCCGGCGTCACGGGCGCGAGTGCAGCGCCTGTCGCGCTGGTTGGAAGACGGGCGGGAGCTGGCGGGCGCCGGTTGTCAGGCGGGACTCTTCACGCCCCTGGAAGCCAGCCTGATACGCGCCGCACAGAGTGCCGGCAGCCCGGCCCGGTTATTCGAACGTCTGGCCGACAGCCACGCCCGCCGTGCCGCTCAGGGCGCCGCCCTGCGCGCGCGTCTGCTGTTGCCGGGTGGCGTGCTGTTACTGGCACTGTTGATCCAGCCTCTGCCTGCCTTGATCGGTGGCAGCCTAGGTCCGTTCGCCTATTTCTGGGGTGTGTTGCAGCCGCTGGTTCTGCTGGCGGCGTTGTGGCTGCTGGGGCGTCAACTGTGGCGTCGGCAGCAGGCCAGCACGCGGCCCGGTGCCTGGCCGGGGCGCCTGCCGCTGCTCGGTCGGGCCCTGCGCCGGCGCAATGTTCGGGATTTCTTCGAGAGCCTGGGGCTGCTGCTGGAGGCCGGGGTGCCGATGTTCGAGGCGCTGCCCAAGGCGCTGGCGACCCTCGACGATGCCGAGTTGCGCCGCGCATTCGCCGGCCTACAAGTGCGCTTGCAGGCCGGGCAGACGCTGGCCCAGGCGCTCCAGCTGCTGGACTTTCCCGGCAAGACGCAGCTCGCCGCGTTGGTATGCAGTGCGGAGGCCGGCGGCGCCCTGCCGGCGACCCTGCTGAGCTATGCCGCCCGCGAGAGCGCCGCGCTGGAGGACTTCCAGCAGCAGTTGGCGGTCTGGTTGCCACGCCTGATCTACCTGCTGGTGGCGCTGTGGATGGCCTACGGCCTGCTCGGCGGCCCTGGCGTGGCGCCGCGCTTGCCCGCGGGCCTGGGTGCCGTCCATCGTTGAAAGCCTGGGGAGGTGCGGATGGGTGTATATGTAGTTTTACTACATGGCTGCTTTTGTAGTTTTGCTACATAATTCGCCCTGACACTGAGAGCGACCCACAGAATGTTTTCCATGCAAAGAGCTTCACATCACGACCTGCGCGCCCAGTTTCGCGCGCTTCTGGCGTCGGACGCCTGCTACCACACGGCCTCGGTGTTCGATCCGATGTCCGCCCGGATCGCCGCCGATCTCGGTTTCGAGGTCGGCATCCTGGGCGGCTCTGTAGCTTCACTACAAGTTCTGGCGGCGCCGGACTTCGCCCTGATCACGCTCAGCGAGTTCGTCGAGCAGGCCACCCGCATCGGTCGGGTGGCGCGCCTGCCGGTGATCGCCGACGCCGACCATGGCTACGGCAACGCGCTCAACGTGATGCGCACCGTGGTCGAACTGGAGCGCGCCGGCATCGCCGCGTTGACCCTCGAGGACACTCTGCTGCCGGCCCAGTTCGGCCGCAAGTCCACCGACCTGATCGGCGTCGACGAGGGCGTCGGCAAGATTCGTGCGGCGCTGGAGGCGCGGGTCGATCCCGACCTGGCGATCATCGCCCGCACCCACGCCGGGGTGTTGCCGACGGACGAGCTGATCGCCCGCGCCCAGGCCTACCAGGCCGCCGGCGCCGACGCCATCTGCATGGTCGGCATCCGCGACTTCGCCCACCTGGAGGCCATCGCCGGGCATCTCAGCGTGCCGCTGATGCTGGTCAGCTACGGCAACCCGGAGCTGCGCGACGACGCACGCCTGGCCCGTCTCGGCGTGCGCATCGTGGTCGACGGCCACGCTGCCTATTTCGCTGCGATCAAGGCCACCTACGATTGCCTGCGCGAGCAGCGCGGCATCGCCGCCAGCGACCTCAACGCCACCGAACTGACCCACAAGTACACCCAGCCCGAGGATTACATCGTCTGGGCGCGCGAGTACATGGAAGTCAAGGAATAGACCGTACGGCGCCGCAGGCTTGCATTGCTCCGGCGGCGGACGCATATCTGCCCCGACTACGGGTGGAGGTGCCTATGGCCGGCGGCTGGAGCAACGATGGTGCGGTGCAGGAGCAGATCGACGACAGCCTCGCGGATGCCGTCGCCCGGGCGCGCAGCCAGCTGCCGAGCGGTGCGGGGCTGGAGCACTGCGAGGAGTGCGCCGCGCCGATACCCGAGGCGCGCCGCCGGGCCCTGCCCGGCGTGCGCCTGTGCGTGAGCTGCCAGGCGACCCACGACCGCGAACAGGCGGCCTTCAGCGGCTACAACCGACGCGGCAGCAAGGACAGCCAGCTACGCTGAGTGAGGTCGTGCCATGCGCTCGCGGCGGCACTCAGGGCGCGCTGCGCTGCGGGCTGAGGATCAGCTGCATGAAGGTCAGGTCCAGCCAGCGGCCGAACTTGCGGCCCACCTGCGGCATCTGCCCGCTGACGACGAAACCCAGACGCTCGTGCAGGCGGATCGAGGCGGCGTTGCCGCTCTCGATGGCGGCCACCATCACATGCTTGTCGCAGGCCCGTGCGCGCTCGATCAGCGCGTTCATCAGCAGCGGCCCGAGGCCGCGGCCGCGCTGGTCGGCGCGCACATACACCGAATGCTCGACCGTGTGGCAGAAGCCATCGAACGGCCGCCAGTCGCCGAAGCTGGCGTAGCCGATCACCTCGCCTCCGGCCTCGGCCACCAGGATCGGATAGGCCTGGGCGGCGCGGGCGGTGAACCAGGCCTGGCGGTTGGCCAGGTCGACCTCGCGGTCCATCCAGATCGCCGTGCTATGCAGCACCGCGTCGTTGTAGATGTCACGGATGGCGGGCAGGTCGCTGTCGAGCGCGTCGCGGATAAGCATAGGGTGGGCCCAGGTTCGACTGTGGAAGGCTTGTTTACGCGATAGGCGAGCGACTGTCACCTGTCGGGCCGCCCTCGGCGGGGGCGATCGACCAGGATTGACGGCCAGCCAGGCACGAACTGCTATACCTGAGGCATGAGGGGCGATCGTCATGCCTGTGGTGGAGACGATGGCCCTCGAGGCGGAAACCCCCGCCGTGACCTCCGGCAGGCTCGCCCTGGCTTTCACGGAGCGTTATCTTCATTCCACCTATATGCATTTGTGGAGTTGCAGCCGTGTCGCTTATTCCCGCTCGCATCGCCCAGCGCATGACGCTCGGCATCCTCCTGCTGTTGGTGCTGACCGCGCTGGCGATCTTCTCGGTGATGACCCTGCGCGGCAAGCCGCAGCTGGTCGAGGCCGGCACCACGGCCGCCGAGCAGTCGGCCGTGGCCATCGCCCGCCAGCTGGCGCTGCAGCTCAAGTTGATCGAGGGCACCACCGCGGCCATGGCGCACCTGGCCGAGACCCTGCCGAAGGACGAGGCGCTGGTGAAGGCGCAGCTGCCCAATGTGGTCGACAGCCAGGGCGATGCTTCCATCGCCGGCGGCGGGCTGTGGCCGGAGCCGGACGCCTTCGCCGCCGGCGTCGAGCGGCGCAGCTTCTTCTGGGCGCGCAATGCCCAGGGCGGGCTGGACTACTCGGACGACTACAACGCCGCGGACATCGCCGCCTATCACGGCGAGGCCTGGTACAGCAGCGCACGCTCGGCACCGGGCGGGCGCTGCGTCTGGTCCGACGCCTATCAGGACCCGGTGACCGGCGTGGCCATGACTACCTGCAGCGTGCCCTACCACGACGGCGGCCGCTTCGCCGGGGTGGCCACCATCGACCTCAAGCTCGACGGCCTGGCCCAGTTCCTCCAGCGCGAGGGCGATGTCACCGGCGGCTATGCCTTCGCCGTCGACCAGGCCGGCAACCTGCTGTTCTTCCCCGAGGCCAAGGCCGGCCAGGGCCTGCCGACCCTGGCCGGCCTGGAGCGCGAGCTGCCCGGCTTCGCCCCGGTGATAGAGGCCCTGGGGCGTGCCGACAAGGCGCGGCGGACCCTCTTCCTGGAGCACGACGAGCGCCTCGACGGGCCGGCCTACGTCAGCCTGGAGACCATGGAGGGCACCGGCTGGCGGGTCGGCCTGGTCACCCCCGAGGCCCGCGTCACCGACCTGGCGGACAGCCTGACCGGCGAGATACTGCTGTTCCTCCTGCCGCTGCTGGCGCTGCTGCTCGGCCTCGCCTGGCTGGCGGGCAAGGGCCTGCTGGCGCAGCTCGAGGAGACCACCGCGCAGATTCGTAGCCTCGGCCAGGGCGGCGGCGCCAGCGAGCTGGAGATTCGCCGCGCCGACGAGATCGGCGAGCTGCGCGAGGCGGTGAACCGCTACGCCGGCTCGTTGCGCGACATGCTCGGCGCCATCGCCGAGGAGTCGGCGACCCTCGAGCGCCAGGCCGGGCAACTGGCGCGGCTGTCGGATGGCATCGCCGAGCGCGCCGAGGTGCAGCGCGAGGACAATACCCTGCTGGCCACCGCCATCACCGAGATGTCGGCCAGCGCCCAGGAGGTGGCGAACAACACCACCGACTGTTCGGCCACCGCCGGCCGGTCGCTGGAGGCGGCGCGCGCAGGCCAGCAGGAGGTGCAGAACAACAGCGCCTCGATCCAGGCCCTGGCCGGCGAGATCGACGGCGCCGCCGAGGCCATCACCCGTCTGGGTCAGGACATCGAGCGGGTCAGCGGCGTGCTGGAGGTGATCAAGTCGATCTCCGAGCAGACCAACCTGCTGGCGCTCAACGCCGCCATCGAGGCGGCCCGCGCCGGCGAGCAGGGCCGCGGCTTCGCCGTGGTGGCCGACGAGGTGCGCACCCTGGCCGGACGCACCCAGGCCTCGGCCAACGAAATCCAGGAGATGATCGGCGGCCTGCGCCAGGCTTCCGCGCAGGCGGTGGCCACCATGCAGGGCGGCGTCGAGCGCACCCGTACCGCGGTGCAGCAGGCGGGCGGGGTGGCCAGCACCCTGGGCGGCACTGTGGCCAGCTTCGACGACATCGTCCGCCGTGCCCAGCAGATCGCCGTGGCCGCCCAGCAGCAGAGCCATGTGGCGCACGAGATCAACGAACTGGCGGTGCGCATTCATGCCGCCAGCGAGGAGGGCGCGCGCGATGCGGGTACCCTGCGCGGTCTGGGGCATGACATGCAGGAGCTGTCCGAGCGCCTGGGGCGGATGAGTCGCGGCGGCTGAGCGCCGCCGCGACTCAGATGGCGACCAGGCCGCGCACGCCATCGCTCTCCATGCTGTCGCCGCGGCCCTGCTGGACGATCTCGCCGCGGCTCATCACCAGGTACTGGTCGGCCAGTTCGGCGGCGAAGTCGTAGAACTGCTCTACCAGCAGGATGGCCATATCGCCGCGCTCGGCGAGCTTCCTGATGACCACGCCGATCTCCTTGATCACCGAGGGCTGGATGCCCTCGGTGGGCTCGTCGAGGATCAGCAGGCGCGGCTGGCTGGCCAGCGCGCGGCCGATGGCCAGCTGTTGCTGCTGGCCGCCGGAGAGGTCGCCGCCGCGGCGTCCACGCATCTCCCTGAGCACCGGAAATAGCTCGTAGATAAATTCCGGTACGGTCTTGGCTTCGCCGGCGCCGAAACGGGACAGGCCCATCAGCAGGTTCTCCTCCACGGTCAGGCGCGGGAAGATTTCCCGACCCTGCGGCACATAGGCGATGCCGGCCCGCACCCGCTGGTGCGGCTTGTGGCCGTTGATGGCCTGGCCTTCCCAGTTGATGCTGCCTTCCTTGGCCGGAATCAGGCCCATCAGGCATTTCAGCAGGGTGGTCTTGCCCACGCCGTTGCGCCCGAGCAGGCAGGTGACTTCGCCGACCCTGGCCTCGAAGCTCAGGCCGCGGAGGATATGGCTGCCGCCGTAGTACTGATGCAAACTCTCGACTTGGAGCATGTTTCTTCCTCATAGCTGCAAGCCTCAAGGAAAAGCGGCACTGGCACGCTCTTACTTGCCGCTTGAAGCTTGCTGCTTGTGGCTGGCGCGTTAGCGCCCCAGATAAACCTCGATCACCCGCTCATTGGCCTGCACCTGCTCCAGCGAACCCTCGGCCAGCACGCTGCCCTGGTGCAGCACGGTGACGTGGTCGGCGATTGAGCCGACGAAGCCCATGTCGTGCTCCACCACCATCAGCGAGTGCTTGCCGGCCAGGCTCTTGAACAGCTCGGCGGTGAACTCGGTCTCGGCGTCGGTCATGCCCGCCACCGGCTCGTCGAGCAGCAGCAGCTGCGGGTCCTGGACCAGCAGCATGCCGATTTCGAGGAACTGCTTCTGGCCGTGCGAAAGCAGCCCGGCCGGGCGATGGCGCGAGCCCTCCAGGCGGATGGTGGTGAGCACTTCCTCGATGCGGTCTTTCTGCGCGCCGGAGAGCCGGGCGCGCAGGCTGGCCCACACCGATTTGTCGGTCTTTAGCGCCAGTTCGAGATTTTCAAAGACGCTCAGCGCCTCGAACACCGTGGGCTTCTGG
Organism: Pseudomonas sp. CAU 1711; assembly: GCF_039888625.1. Classification (NCBI taxonomy): domain Bacteria; kingdom Pseudomonadati; phylum Pseudomonadota; class Gammaproteobacteria; order Pseudomonadales; family Pseudomonadaceae; genus Pseudomonas; species Pseudomonas sp. CAU 1711. The sequence continues at coordinate 94,443 of NZ_JBDQQT010000009.1, read as the reverse complement.
AACTTGCGGCCGATGCCGGCCTGGGCGATCTCCACCTCGCTCATCTGGGTCAGGTCGAAGGTCTCGCCGAACCAGGCGTGGCCGTTGTCCGGGCGGGTCTTGCCGGTGATCACGTCCATCATGGTGGTCTTGCCGGCACCGTTGGGGCCGATGATGCAGCGCAGCTCGCCGACGCCGATGTACAGGTTGAGATCGCTGATGGCGCGGAAGCCGTCGAAGCTGACGTCGATGCCTTCCAGGGTGAGGATGGTGCCGTGGCGCACATCCAGGCCCTTGGCCGCGGCGCGCCCGGCGCCGATGGCGTCGCGCGCCGCGCCGGCCGGATCGAAGGCGGGTTCGAGCATGAGCTCGGGTAGCGGAGTGGCTCTCATTGGTCCTTCTCCTTTTTCAGGAGGCCGATCACGCCCTTGGGTAAGAAGAGCGTAATCACGATAAACAGCGCGCCGAGGGCGAACAGCCAGTACTCGGGGAAGGCCAGGGTGAACCAGCTCTTCATGCCGTTGACGATGCCTGCGCCGAGCAGCGGGCCGATCAGCGTGCCGCGCCCGCCGAGGGCGACCCAGATGGCCGCCTCGATGGAGTTGGTCGGCGACATCTCGCTGGGGTTGATGATGCCCACCTGCGGCACGTACAGCGCGCCGGCCAGGCCGCACAGCACGGCGGAGAGCACCCAGATAAACAGCTTGTAGCCGCGCGGGTCGTAGCCGCAGAACATCAGGCGGTTCTCCGCGTCGCGCAGGGCCGTGAGCACGCGGCCGAACTTGCTGCGGGCCAGGGCGAAGCCCAGTGCCAGGCTGCCGACCAGCAGCAGCACGGTGCAGAGGAACAGGGTGGCGCGGGTGCCCGGCGCGGTGATATCGAAGCCGAGGATGGCGCGGAAGTTGGTGAAGCCGTTATTGCCGCCGAAGCCGGTCTCGTTGCGGAAGAACAGCAGCATGCCGGCGAAGGTCAGCGCCTGGGTCATGATCGAGAAGTACACGCCCTTGATCCGCGAGCGGAAGGCGAAGAAGCCGAACACCAGGGCCAGCAGGCCGGGCGCCAGCACCACCAGGCACATCGCCCAGAGGAAGCTGCTGGTGCCGTACCAGTACCAGGGCAGCTCGCTCCAGGCCAGGAAGCTCATAAAGGCGGGCAACCCATCTCCCGCACTCTGACGCATCAGGTACATGCCCATGGCGTAGCCGCCGAGGGCGAAGAACAGGCCGTGGCCCAGCGACAGCAGGCCCGCGTAGCCCCAGACCAGGTCCAGCGCCAGGGCGACTATGGCGTAGCAGAGGATCTTGCCGACCAGGGTCAGGCCGTAGGCCGAGACGTGTAGGGCGTTGTCCGCCGGCAGCAGGTGCAGCAGCGGCATGGCCAGCAGGGCGAGCAGCAGCAGGCCGAGCACGGCCAGCGAGGTCTTCGGCCCCAGCTTCGCCGTGGCGCGGGCCAGCAGGCTCCTGTTAACAGGCGTGGGATTGAGTGCTTGATTCATCAGTCGATCACCCGTCCTTTCAATGCGAACAGTCCCTGCGGACGTTTCTGGATAAACAGAATGATCAGCGCGAGGATGAGGATCTTGCCCAGTACGGCGCCGATCTGTGGCTCCAGCAGCTTGTTGGCGATGCCTAGGCCGAAGGCGGCCATGACGCTGCCGGCCAACTGGCCGACGCCGCCGAGCACCACCACCAGGAAGGAGTCGATGATGTAGCTCTGGCCCAGGTCAGGGCCGACGTTGCCGATCTGCGACAGGGCCACGCCGCCGAGGCCGGCGATACCGGAGCCGAGGCCGAAGGCGAGCATGTCCACCCGCCCGGTGGGCACGCCGCAGCAGGCCGCCATATTGCGGTTCTGGGTCACGGCGCGCACGTTCAGGCCCAGGCGGGTCTTGTTCAGCAACAACCAGGTCAGCGCCACCACGAACAGGGCGAAGCCGATGATCACCATGCGGCTGTAGGGCAGCACCAGGTTCGGCAGCAGCTGCACGCCGCCGGACAGCCAGCCAGGGTTGGCCACTTCGACGTTCTGCGCGCCGAAGAGCACTCGCACCGCCTGGATCAGGATCAGGCTGATGCCCCAGGTGGCCAGCAGGGTTTCCAGCGGGCGGCCATACAGGTGGCGGATCACCGTGCGCTCCAGGGCCATGCCGATGGCGGCGGTGACGAAGAAGGCCACCGGTAGGGCGGCCAAAGGATAGAGGGCAAGGTAGCCGGGGGCGAACTTCTGGAAGGCGATCTGCACCAAATAGGTGGTGTAGGCACCGAGCATCAGCATCTCGCCGTGGGCCATATTGATCACGCCCAGGAGCCCAAAAGTGATGGCCAGGCCCAGGGCGGCCAGCAACAGGATCGAGCCGAGCGAGAGGCCGCTAAAGGCCTGGCCGAGCAGTTCGCCGACCAGCAGGCGGCGCTTGACCTGGGCCAGGCTGGTCTCGGCGGCGGTGCGTACCGCTGCGTCGCTTTCCACGCCTGCAGCCAGCAGCGCCTCCAGGCGTGCCCGGGCCCGTGGCTCGCCGCTGTCACCGAGCAGGCGCACGGCCTGCAGGCGCACGGCAGGGTCCGGGTCGGTCAGTTGTAGATTGGCCAGGGCCAGGGCCAGGGCAGCGCGCACGGCGTCATCCTGTTCGCTGGCGACCCGCGCATTGAGCAGTTGCAGCTGGCTCTGCCTGGCCTTGTTCTGCAGCTGCTGGGCGGCGGCCAGGCGCATGGCCGGATCCTGTGCCAGCAGCTGCTGGCTGGCCTGGGCGATGGCCAGCAGGCCACGCAGGCGGTTGTTCAGGCGCAGTTTGCGCGGAGTGGTCGCGGGAGCCACGTCGCCTGCGGCGGCTTGCCAGCTACCGTCGACTTCATAGAAGGCGGCCTTGCCGCTGTCGACCCCGACGCGGCCCTGCTGCAGGGCATCGAGCAGTGGCTGGCGGGCAGGATCGGGTTGTGCGGCCCAGCTCTCCAGGAGCCTGGCCTGCTTGGCCGGGTTGGCGGCGACGAAGTCGGCGGCGTCTCCGGCGTGGGCGGTCAGTGGCAGCAGCAGTGCCAGCGACAGCAGGATGCGGTATAGGGCGGTGGGCATAGTGGAACGGTCCTTCGAGTGGAGCCGTAGCCCGGATGCACTCCGGGGCGGCCTTTCCCGGAGTGCATCCGGGCTACGAACCTGTCGGGTCGAGGAATGTGCCGGATGACACATCCCTCACCCCCAACCCCTCTCCCGGAGGGAGAGGGGAGCAGTACGGCGGCGCGCTACTTGTCGTTAACGCAGGTGCCGCTGGTCCCCCTCTCCCCTTGGGAGAGGGGCGGGGGTGAGGGAAGCCAGGTCATGCGCGAGCTGCTTCTCTCAGTTGCTCTTTACCGCATAGTCCGGCTTCTTCTCGTTGCCGGCGATGAAGGGGCTCCAGGGCTGGGCGCGCAGCGGGCCTTCGGTCTGCCAGACGATGGAGAACTGGCCGTCTTCCTGGACTTCGCCGATCATCACCGGCTTGTGCAGGTGGTGGTTGGTCTTGTCCATGGTCAGGGTGTAGCCGCTGGGCGCGGCGAAGGTCTGGCCGGCCAGGGCCTCGCGCACCTTGTCGACCTCGGTGGTGCCGGCCTTCTCGACCGCTTGTGCCCACATATTGATGCCGACGTAGGTGGCCTCCATCGGGTCGTTGGTCACCGCGCTCTGGTAGTTCGGCAGGTTCTTGGCCTTGGCGTAGGCCTTCCACTTGTCGACGAAGGCGCTGTTGACCGGGTTGTCCACCGACTGGAAGTAGTTCCAGGCGGCCAGCTGGCCGACCAGCGGCTTGGTGTCGATGCCGCGCAGTTCTTCCTCGCCGACCGAGAAGGCCACCACCGGAATGTCGGTGGCCTCGATGCCCTGATTGGCCAGTTCCTTGTAGAACGGCACGTTGGAGTCGCCGTTGACGGTGGAGATCACCGCGGTCTTGCCGCCGGCGGAGAACTTCTTGATGCCCGCGACTATGGTCTGGTAGTCGCTATGACCGAAGGGGGTGTAGACCTCCTCGATATCCTTGTCCTGCACGCCCTTGGAATGCAGGAAGGCGCGCAGGATCTTGTTGGTGGTGCGCGGGTAGACGTAGTCGGTGCCGAGCAGGAAGAAGCGCTTGGCCTCGCCGCCGTCCTCGCTCATCAGGTACTCGACGGCCGGAATGGCCTGCTGGTTCGGCGCGGCGCCGGTGTAGAACACGTTCGGCGACATTTCCTCGCCTTCGTACTGCACCGGATAGAACAGCAGGCCGTTGAGCTCCTCGAACACCGGCAGCACGGATTTGCGCGACACGCTGGTCCAGCAGCCGAACACCACGTCGACCTTGTCCTGGGTCAGCAGCTGGCGCGCCTTCTCGGCGAACAGCGGCCAGTTGGAGGCGGGGTCGACCACCACCGGCTCCAGTTGCTTGCCGTTGACGCCGCCCTTGGCGTTGATCTCCTCGATGGTCATCAGCGCCATGTCTTTCAGGGATGTTTCGGAGATGGCCATGGTGCCGGACAGCGAATGCAGGATGCCGACCTTGATGGTTTCGGCGGCCTGCACTGTCCAGGTCATGCCCATGGCGGCGATGGAGGCGGAAAGGGTGAAGGCCTTGATCAGGCTGCGACGTTGCATGGTGCGATCTCCATTCGAGCTGTTTTGAGTACTGCGGTTTCTGGTTATTCGGCTTGGCAGTCTTTCAACGGGTCTATCGCGTCACCCTTGCCCGGCCAGCGCCCGCTGGCGGGCGCTGTGCAGCATGTGCAGGGTGATCTTGCGCACTTCCGCCTTGCTCACCTCGATATGGGCTTTGAGCAATAGCTGTGCTTCTTCGCAGCGGCGCGACAGGATCGCGCCGAGGATGCGGGCGTGTTCCTCGTAGGTGAGTTCCACGCGGGGCGCCTGGGTGAAGTCCAGGCGCCGGATGATGCGGATCTTCTCGCTGACCTCGGCGTGCAGGCGGGCCAGCTCGCGGTTGCCGGTGGCCTCGACCAGCTGGCAGTGGAAGCGCTCGTCGAGCAGCGACACGGCGCGGCCGTCTTGCAGGCGCTGTTCCGGCTGCACCAGCCAGGTGCGGCGCAGGTCCTCCAGCGGCGCCGGCAGCTCGCCGGCCGGGCGCTCGCACAGGCGCTTGACCGCCTCCAGTTCGAGGACGATGCGCACTTCGTACAGCTCCTCGAAATGGTGGAAGTCGAACGGCTTGACCTGCCAGCCGCTGCGGAAATACACCTCCAGGTAGCCCTCGCGCTCCAGGCGGTACAGGGCCTGGCGCACCGGGGTGCGGCTGACCGCCATGCGCTCGGCCACCTCGCCCTCGCTGAAGCGGTCGCCGGGCAGCAGGCGGAACTCGAAGATGTCGTCCTTGAGCCGCTGGTAGATGCGCTCGGCGAGTTTCTCCGGGCGCTCCTTGGCCGGTTTGGTGGGGCTGACCAGTTGCATCAGGCGACCTCCACCGCGTCGAGCAGGAGCAGGGCGTCGCCTGGGGTCACCGCCTTGCCCGGCGCACAGCGCACCGACTTGACGATGCCGGCCACCGGCGCGGTGACCGCCAGTTCCATCTTCATCGCCTCCACCACCAGCAGCGGCATGCCGGCCTCGACGCGCTGGCCGGGCTCGACCAGCACCTTCCACACGCTGCCGCACATGTCGGCGCTGACCAGATGGCCGTCGAGGTCGTCCTCCTCGTCCTGGACGCCGGCCAGCGGCGCGGCGGCGGTCGGGTCGTCGTCCTGCCACAGCTGCACTTCGGCGTCGAAGGCGGCCTTCTGCCGGGCCTGGAAGGCGGCGATATCGTCCGCGTTGGCGGACAGAAAGCGCTGGTACTCGGCGAAATCGAATTCGCCGTGCTCGATGCGAATCTCGGCGCGGCCCTCGCGGAAGGCCTCGCGGAATTCGTCCAGCTCGGCCTCGCTGACCGGGTAGAAGCGCACCTGGTCGAAGAAGTGCAGCAGCCAGGGCTGGCCACCTTCGAACTGGGCGTTCTTCACGAACTTGTTCCAGATCGGCAGGGTGCGGCCGACCAGTTGGTAGCCGCCGGGCGAGTCCATGCCGTAGATGCACATGTACATGCCGCCGATGCCCACCGTGCCTTCGGCGGTGTAGGTGCGCGCCGGGTTGTACTTGGAGCTGAGCAGGCGGTGGCGCGGGTCCAGCGGCACGGCGCAGGGCGCGTCGAGGTAGACGTCGCCGAGGCCGAGGATCAGGTAGCTGGCATCGAACAGGATGTCTCTCACCGCCTCGCGGCTGTTCAGACCGTTGATGCGCTGCAGGAAGTCGACGTTGTTCGGCAGCCAGGGCGCCTCGCTGCGTACCGTCTCGCGGTAGCGGGTGACGGCGCCGAGGGTGGCGCTGTCCTCGAAGGCCATCGGCAGGTGGACGATGCGGGTCGGCACCTTGAGGCTGGCGACGTCGCCGAGGCGCTGTTCCAGCGTGAGCAGATGCTCGATCAGCGCCTGCTGGTGCAGCACGCGGCTGTCGTAGCGCAGCTGCAGCGAGCGCACGCCCGGCGCCAGCTCCTCAAGGCCGGCCAGCGGCTCGGCCTTGAGCGCCTGCATCAGCAGGTGCACGCGCAGGCGCAGGGCCAGGTCGAGCACGTTGTCGCCATATTCCATGAGGATGTAGGCGTCGCCGGCCTGGCGATAGACCACCCGTGGGCGGCTGCCCTCGGCCGCCAGCTCGGCCAGCACGGTGGCGGAAACCGTGGCGCCTGGCTGCAGCGAGGGCGCCGGCAGGCTCACCGCGCTGATCGCGGCCAGCGCCTCGATGCTGCCCAGCTGGGCCTGCTCCAGGCTCTGCGCCTGCTGGAAGCCGATGGGGAAGAAGCGCAGCTTGTCGCCGGGCTTGAGCTGGCCGACCTTCCACAGCTCGGCCTTGGCGATGGTCACCGGGCAGACGAAGCCGCCCAGGCTCGGGCCGTCCTTGGTCAGGATCACCGGGAAATCGCCGGTGAAGTTGATCGCGCCGATGGCGTACTCGCAGTCGTGCACGTTGGACGGATGCAGGCCGGCCTCGCCGCCGTTGGCGCGGGTCCAGCTCGGCTTGGGCCCGGACAGGCGCACGCCGAGGCGGTTGGAGTTGTAGTGCACTTCCCACTCGGCGGCGAAGAATTCCTCGATCGCCTCGGGCGTGAAGAAGTCCGGCGCGCCGTGCGGGCCATAGAGCACGCCGATGTGCCAGGTGTTGCCGTAGGCCGGGATCAGGCTGGGGTGGGCGGCCTGCGGCGGCGCCACCGGCGCCGGGGTGGTGCAGGCGGCAAGCGCCGGCTGCGAGATGGCCAGCATATCGGCCGGGCGCAGGGTACGCCCGGCATGGCCGCCGAACTGGCCGAGGGCGAAGGTCGAGCGACTGCCCAGGTACAGCGGCACGTCGAAACCGTTGCGCACCGCCAGATAGGTGCGGCAGCCGCTACGCGCGCGGCCGAGCTTGAGCACCTGGCCGGCCTTGACCGGGAGCGGCTGCCAGTAGGCCACGCTTTCGCCGTCCAGTTCGGCCGGGCAGTCGGCGCCGGTCAGGGCGATCAGCGCGTCGCAGTGAAAGCGCAGGGTCGGGCCCTGCAGGGTGAACTCCAGGCCGGCGGCGCTGGCGTGGTTGCCGACGATGCGGTTGGCCAGGCGGAAGGCGAAGTCGTCCATCGGCCCGGACGGCGGCACGCCGATATCCCAGTAGCCGAGGCGGCCGGGATAGTCCTGCACGCTGGAGTAGGTGCCGGGCTCCAGCACCTCGATCACGCTGGCCGCGAACTCGAAGCCGTCGAGCAGGCGGGTCCACACCTCACCCTTGGCGAAGCGCGGGTCGGCCACCACCTGGCGCAGGTAGTCGAGGTTGCTGGCGATGCCGTGCAGGCGCGTCTCGCCCAGGGCCGCGCGCAGCTTGGCGATGGCTTGCTCACGGTTCTCGCCGTGGACGATCAGCTTGGCGATCATCGGGTCGTAGAAGGCCGAGACTTCGCTGCCGGTGCTGACCCAGCCGTCGACGCGCACATCTTCTGGGAAGTGCACTTCGCTGAGCACGCCGGGGCTGGGCTGGAAGTTCTTCAGCGGGTCCTCGGCATAGATGCGCACCTCGATGGCGGCGCCCTGCGGGGCGCGGTTCAGTGCGTCCCAGTCGAGGGCATCGCCGGCGGCCACGCGCAGCATGCACTCGATCAGGTCGAGGCCGGTGACCATCTCGGTGACCGGATGCTCGACCTGCAGGCGGGTGTTTACCTCGAGGAAGTAGAAGTCGTCGCGGGCACCGTCGTAGATGAATTCCACGGTGCCGGCGCTGCGGTAGCTGACCGACTCGCCGAGCTGTACGGCGGCGGCGTGCAGGCGTTCGCGGGTGGCCTGCGGCAGGTTGGGCGCAGGGGTTTCCTCGACCACCTTCTGGTTGCGTCGCTGCAGCGAGCAGTCGCGTTCGCCCAGGGCCGCGACCCTGCCCTGGCCGTCGCCGAAGATCTGCACCTCGACATGCCGCGCCTGGTCGACGAAGCGCTCGAGAAACACCCCGGCATCGCTGAAGAACTGCTCGCCCATGCGCTTGACGCTGTCATAGGCGCCGGTCAATGCCGCCGCATCGTTGCAGCGGGTCAGGCCGATGCCGCCGCCGCCGGCGGTGGTCTTCAGCATCACCGGGTAGCCGATGTCCTCGGCGGCCTGCAGCGCCTCGTCCAAGCTGTGCAGCAGGCCGGTGCCCGGCGCCATCGGCACCCGGGCTTCGGCGGCCAGCTCGCGGGCACGGTGCTTGAGGCCGAACTCGCGGATCTGCCCGGGCGTCGGGCCGACGAAGGCGATGCCGGCGGCTTCGCAGGCCTCGGCGAACTCGGCGCTTTCGGAGAGAAAACCGTAGCCGGGGTAGATCGCCTGGGCGCCGGCTTCCTGGGCGGCGGCGAGGATCTTGTCGATGCGCAGGTAGCTGTCGGCCGGCTTGTCGCCGCCCAGGGCGATGGCCAGGTCGGCATCGCGCACATGCTGGGCGTTGCGGTCGGCGTCGGAGTACACCGCCACGCTCTTCACGCCCAGGCGCCTGAGGGTGCGGATGGCGCGGACGGCGATCTCGCCTCTGTTAGCGATCAGTACGGTATGAAACATTCCTTGGTCTCCTGGCTGGCGCGATGGACTGCGCTCTTGTTCCCTCTCCCCTTGGGAGATGGCTAGGGTGAGGGAACATCCCCTACACCCTCACCCCCGGCCCCTCTCCCGGGGGGAGAGGGGAGTCATTCACTTCCTGGTTTCGGCGATAAAGGCGCGCCAGCCGCCGAAGGCGGTGATATCGCGGGCGCCCTGCAGCGCGTAGGGCTCGCAGATGAAGCCCTTGACCCAGCGGCCGTCGGCCAGCTGCAGGTTGCCGATGCCCAGCGGCGGCGGGATCTCGGCGACGAACTCGCCGAAGCGCGCCTGCGGCACGTCCCACAGCTCGACGATGATCTCGGCGCCGTCCTCGGCGACCCGCGCCAGGCCCGGCTTGGGCGGCACGCTGCCGGGCAGGGCGTAGAGCCGGTAGTCGGCGCTGCTGGTGGTCTGCTCGACCAGCACGGCGTCGCGGCTGGTGAGCTGGAAGTTCAGCGGCATGCCGGTCAGGTGCGCGCCGACCACCGCCACGCGCACGCTGCCGGGGGCCTGGGGCGCGGCCGGCTGCGCCGGCAGGGCGCGCCCGGTGGCGCCCAGCGGCAGACCCAGGAACGCCTGCCAACGGCGGCCGAGGGCGGTCAGCGCCTGGTCGTGCCAGGCCGGAGCGATCAGGGTGATGCCGGCCGGCAGACCGTCGCTGCGGAACCCGGCCGGCAGGGCCAGGGCGCAGAGGTCGGCGAGGTTGGTGAAGTTGGTGTAGGTGCCAAACTGGCTGTTGAACAGCACCGGCTCGGCCTGCATCTCGGCCAGGGTGCGCAGGGTCGGCGAGGTCGGCACCAGCAGCGCGTCGAAGCCGGCCAGGGCCTGGTTGATCCGGCGGCTCAGCTCGGCGCGCGCATACTCGGCCCGGTAGGCGTCGCAGGCGCTGTAGCGGTGGCCGCTGTCGACTATGCCGCGCACCACCGGGTCGATATGCGCGGGCTCGACGCCTTCGACCGCCAGCGTGCGCTCGGCGACCCAGGCGCCCTGGTAGAGCTGCTCGGCCAGCTCGCGGAAGGGGGCGAAGTCGATCTCCACCAGCTCGGCGCCCAGTTCGCACAGCTTGCCCTGGGCGTGCTCGAACAGCGCCTGGTTTTGCGCGTCGCCGAAGAACTCGGCATCGGCTGGCACGGCCAGGCGCGGCTTGGTCGGCATGCCGACCCTGGCGCTGTTGGGGTTCTTGCGGCTGTAGGCATCGCTGGCGTCATAGCCGCCGGCGATGTTGGCCACGGTCTGAGCATCGGCCACGGTCAGGGCGAACACCGAGACGCAATCCAGGGTGCGGCAGGCCGGCACCAGGCCGTGGGTGGATAGCCAGCCCTTGGTCGGCTTGAGCCCGACGATATTGTTGAAGCCGGCCGGCACCCGGCCCGAGCCGGCGGTGTCGGTACCCAGGGCGAAGGCCACCAGACCGCGCGCCACCACGCTGGCCGAGCCGGAGCTGGAGCCACCACTGACGTAGGCCGGATCGAAGCTGTTGGGCACCGCGCCATAGGGCGAGCGGGTGCCGACCAGGCCGGTGGCGAACTGGTCGAGGTTGGTCTTGCCAATCAGGATGGCACCGGCCGCGCGCAGGCGGGCGACCACTGTGGCATCGGCTGTGGCGTCGTAGGCGAAGGCCGGGCAGGCGGCGGTGGTGGTCCAGCCGGCGGCGTCGATATTGTCCTTGATGGCGAAGGGCACGCCGTACAGCGGCAGCTTGCCGAGGTCGCCTGCGGCGGCGCTCAGGCGCTCGGCCAGCTGGTCGAGCTGATCCTGCAGTTGGTCTGGGCTGGCCAGGGCGATCCAGGCCGGGTCGCCCGCGCCGAGTTCGCCGAGCAGCTCGGCCAGTACGCCGGGTTGCAGTTGCCCGCTGCTATAGGCCTGCTGCCAGTCGCCGAGGGTCCAGCCGAGGGTGGCGTGGGACATCGTCCAAGATTCCTTCTTGTATCCAAGTCGATGTCCGTAAAGCGAAAGCCGTGCCAGATTTCTAAGCGATTGAAATTAGAAGAATTTATAACTTGTGCTGGGCGCGCCGCCGGGCTGGCCTGCCCCGTTTGGGGGCCGGCCGGTCGTGGTGGTGCGCCAGTAGGGGGCGGGATTCAGGGGACGAGGTAGCCGCGCACGCCGGTGAAGATGATCTGCGCGGCCAGGGCGCAGACGAACAGGCCCATCAGGCGGCTGAGGATCTGCAGGCCCTGCTGGCCGAGCAGGCGCTCGACCTTGTCCGAGAGGTACAGCACCAGGCCGACGGTGATGCTGGCGAAGGCGATGGCGACTATGGCCAGCAGCTTGTCGTCCCACGCGGGCTGGCTGAGGCCCATCACCAGCAACGCGCCGATGGTGCCGGGGCCGACGGTCAGCGGGATGGTCAGCGGCACTATGGTGATGTCCTGGTTGGGGTTGTCCGCCTGTATCGCCGACTTGCCCTGGGCCATGCCCAGCGCCGAGATGAACAGCACCGAGCCTGCGCCGATGCGGAAGGCGTCGGCGGTGATGCCGAAGATCTCGAAGATGGTCTGGCCGAACAGGTAGAGCAGCACGCTGGAGATCAGGGTGCCCAGCGCCACCTTCCAGGCCAGGCGCTTGCGCTCCCTGACGCTATAGCCGGGCGTGAGGCCGAGAAAGCAGGACAGCACGAAGAACGGGCTGTAAAGCACCAGCATCTTCAGGTACAGGGTGGACAGCAGGGAAAGCATGGGGACGGCTCGTCGAGTCAGGTAGGGCAAGCATAGAGGCCGCGGTGGCGGCCCGCTTTCGATGCGTCATGAGGGCAGGGCGTCACGCTGGCGGCGTTCGCGCTCGCTGACCCAGTGGGCGATCAGTTCGCGCAGTTGCGACATCTCCACCGGCTTGGACATGTGGCCGTCCATGCCGGCCTGGCGCGCGCGCTCCTTGTGCTCGGCGAGGATGTGCGCGGTCAGCGCCACCACCGGGGTATGCCCGCGCCGTTCGTTGCGTTCCCACTCGCGCAGGCGTTCGGTGGCGGAGAAGCCGTCGAGCACCGGCATCTCGCAGTCCATCAGCACCAGGTCGTACTGCCGCTGCTGCATGGCGTGCAGGGCTTCCTCGCCGTTGCTGGCGGTGTCCGGCTGCAGGTTGAGCTTGCTCAGCATGCCGCGGATCACCTTGGTGGAGATGCTGTTGTCCTCGGCGACCAGGATGCGGAAGTCCTCCGGCACCTGCAGCGTGTCGTTGTCGGGCTGCGCCCGCTGCGGCGCGCCGGCCTGGCGCTGGGCCAGCTCGTCGGCGAGGGTGGTCTTGAGCGTGTAGCCGGCCACCGGCTTGGCCAGGATGCGCTTGATCCCGGCGTTGCGCGCGACGATCTTGCTCGGCGCGTTGCTGATGCCGGTGAGCATGACCAGCAGGAGGTCGTGGTTGAGGTTGGGGTCTTCCTTGATCTTGGCCGCCAGCTGCATGCCGGTCATGCCGGGCATCTCCTGGTCCAGCAGCACGGCGTCGAAATATTCGCGCAGATGCGCCTTGGTGCGCAGCAGGGCCAGGGCCTCCTTGCCGGAGGCCACCGCGCTGACCTGTAGGCCCCAGGCGCTGCACTGCTGCTGCAGCACCTTGCGGCAGGTCTCGTTGTCGTCCACCACCAGCAGGCGCGCGCCCTGCAGCGGGCCGTCGAGGTCGGTGGCGGGTTGCTGCAGGCTCTGCGGGTCGAGCGGCAGGCTCAGCCACAGGGTGCTGCCGCTGTTGCCGCCGCCCTGCACGCCGAGCTCGCCACCCATCAGGCGCACCAGCTGGCGGGCGATAATCAGGCCGAGGCGGCCGTCGAGCTTGCTGGCGCTGAGGAAGTCGCTGCTGTGCAGCTCGCTGTTGAGCAGGGCGTCGCGCTCGGCCGACTCCAGCGGGCGGCCGCTGTCCTGCACGGCGATGCGCAGGCGCGGGCTCTGGCCCTCGGTGTCCAGCGCCACCACCAGCAGGATCTCGCCCTCGTCGGTCTGGCGGAAGGCGTTGTCCAGCAGGCTCAGCAGGGTCTGGCGCAGGCGCGTGGGGTCGCCGCCGATCACCCGTGGCACCTGCGGCTGGGTGAAGTTGATCAGCTCGACCTTCTGCTGCTCGGCCTTGGCGCGGAAGATGTCCAGGCAGTCCTCGATCAGGGCATTGAGGTCGAACTGCACGTCATCCAGCTCGATCTGCCCGGACTCCAGCTTGGAGATGTCGAGAATCTCGTTGATCAGGGTCAGCAGTTCGTTGCCGGAGCTGTGGATGGTCTGCACGTAGTCGCGCTGCTTGGCCGACAGCGGCGTGCCGAGCAGCAGCTCGGTCATGCCCAGCACGCCGTTCATGGGGGTGCGGATCTCGTGGCTGATCTTGGCCAGGAACTCGGCCTTGGCCTTCAGCTCGGCGCTGCTGGCGGCCTCGCGGGTGCGCCGGAACAGCGTCTCGTTCTGGATCTGTCGCTGCCGCTCGGACAGGGCGACGCTGAGGATGACGCCGGCGACCATGGCCACGCTGAACAGGCTGAGCACCAGCCAGCCCGGGTTGAGCTGGTCGAAGCCGAACAGCACCGGGCCGAGGATGGCGAAGCCCAGGTCGAACAGCAGCATGCCGGCGAAGATCAGGCGCGCCGGCCGGTAGCCGGCGCGCCAGTGGATCAGGGCCACGCCGGGCACGGTCAGCGCCACCAGCACCACCAGGCCGTAGACCAGCCAGCTGTGCCAGAACTGCCCGGTGAGGGCGATCATCAGGGCGGCGCCGGCGACCAGGGCGAATTCGGCATAGAGCGCGAGATTCAGTATGCGGCGCTCGGTGCAGGTACCGCGGAAGAAGAAACGGGTGTAGCCGAGAATGCACAGGGCCGCGCTCAGCGCGGCCAGGTCGGCGATCAGCGACTGGTTGTAGCTCTGCTCGGGTAGCAGCACGGCGAGCAGGCCGATGTTGGCGGTGGCGCACAGGGCCAGGGCGCAGTGCATGCCGGCCAGCCACAGGTTGCTGGCGGTGGGCGAATAGCCCATGCGCAGCAGGTTGAACAGGGCCAGCAGCAGCAGGCCGCCGAGCAGGGCGCCGAACAGGTAGGCGGGCTTCTCCTGGGCCACCAGTTCGGCCTCGTCGATGACCTTGAACCACATCATCAGGGCATGGTTGGAGGTCATGCGCAGGTAGGCGGTGCGCGGCTGGCCGTCGTTGGGCAGGTTGAACAGGTAGGCCCGCGACGGCAAGGGGCGCGAGCTCAGGGTCAGGGCCTCGCCGGTGCGCAGCTGCTGTTCCAGCTCGCCATCCTTGAGCAGGTAGAAGTCGAGGTGCTGCACCCGCGGGGCGAACAGCCACAGCCAGTGCGGCTCGGCCAGGGCCTGGGTGTCGACCTTGAGCCAGATGGCCTGGGGCGAGGCGGGCAGGGTGAAGGCCAGGCGATCCAGCGGCTGGAAGCGTGAGCGCTGGGCCTGGACCTCGGCGAAGCTCATCTGGGCCGACTTGTCCAGCAGGATGGACCAGCTCTGCCCATTGGCACTGGCCGGCAGGGGCAGGCCCAGGAGCAGGCTTAATATGAGTCCGGTGGCGATCCAGAGCCGGCGCACGGGCGGAGTCCCTTCGAAAGTCAATTTCCCGATTATAGCTATCGCGAATGAACAAAAGGCAGCCATGCCGGCTGCCTTTATGCGCGCTTTACCGCAACTTTACTTTTTAGCCTCAGTTCTCGCCCTGTTCGCGGGCGATGGCGCGGTAGCCGATGTCGGTGCGGTAGAAGCTGCCGTCCCAGCGGATCTTTTCCGCCAGGCGATAGGCCTGCTGCTGGGCGCTGGACACGCTCGGGCCGATGGCGGTGGCGCACAGCACGCGGCCGCCGGCGGTGACTATCTGACCGTCCGAAAGCTTGGTGCCGGCATGGAACACCTTGCCGTCGAGCTTGGCGGCCTCGTCCAGGCCTTCGATAACGGCGCCCTTGGCGTAGTCGCCCGGGTAGCCACCGGCGGCGATCACCACGCCCACGGTCGGGCGCGGGTCCCAGGTCGCCTCGACCTTGTCCAGGGCCTTGGCCAGGGCGGCCTCGACCAGCAGCACCAGGCTGGACTCCAGACGCAGCATCACCGGCTGGGTCTCCGGGTCGCCGAAGCGGCAGTTGAACTCGATGACCTTGGGTGCACCGGCCTTGTCGATCATCAGGCCGGCGTAGAGGAAGCCGGTGTAGACGTTGCCTTCGCTGGCCATGCCGCGCACGGTCGGCATGATCACTTCGTCCATCACCCGCTGGTGCACGTCCGGGGTGACCACCGGGGCCGGCGAGTAGGCGCCCATGCCGCCGGTGTTGGGGCCGCTGTCGCCGTCGCCGACGCGCTTGTGGTCCTGGCTGGTGGCCATCGGCAGCACGTGCTCGCCGTCGACCATGACGATGAAGGAGGCTTCTTCGCCGTCGAGGAATTCCTCGATCACCACGCGTGCGCCGGCGTCGCCAAACGCATTGCCGCTGAGCATGTCGCGCACGGCCTCTTCGGCTTCTGCCAGGGTCATGGCGACTATCACGCCCTTGCCCGCGGCCAGGCCGTCGGCCTTGATCACGATCGGCGCGCCCTGCTCACGCAGGTAGGCCAGGGCCGGCTCGACTTCGGTGAAGTTCCGGTAGGCGGCGGTGGGGATGTTGTGGCGCGCCAGGAAGTCCTTGGTGAAGGCCTTGGAGCCTTCCAGCTGAGCGGCGGCGGCGGTGGGGCCGAAGATGTCCAGGCCGCGCGAGCGGAACAGGTCGACCACGCCCTTCACCAGCGGCGCTTCCGGGCCGACTATGGTCAGCTGCACGTTCTGTTCGGCGAAGTCGGCCAGCTGCTCGATGGCCAGCACGTCGATGGCGACGTTCTCGCACTTGGCTTCGAGGGCGGTGCCGGCGTTGCCCGGGGCGACGAAGACTTTCTCGACGCGCTTGTCCTGCGCCACTTTCCAGGCCAGGGCGTGCTCGCGGCCGCCGCTGCCGATGATCAGTACGTTCATGAATCTCTCCTGCGGAGAGAGCCTCAAGCCTCAAGCCTCAAGCCTCAAGCAAAAGCCGAACTGAACGGCGCTTTGCTTGCAGCTTGCAGCTTGCAGCTTGCAGCTCGCTGTTAATGACGGAAATGGCGCATACCGGTGAACACCATGGCGATGCCGGCTTCGTCGGCGGCGGCGATGACTTCGGCATCGCGCATCGAGCCGCCCGGCTGGATCACCGCGGTGATGCCGGCCTTGGCGGCGTTGTCGATGCCGTCGCGGAAGGGGAAGAAGGCGTCCGAGGCCATCACCGCGCCCTGAACCTGCAGGCCGGCGTGCTCGGCCTTGATGGCGGCGATGCGCGCGGAGTTGACCCGGCTCATTTGGCCGGCGCCGACGCCGACGGTCTGACGGTTCTTCGCGTACACGATGGCGTTGGACTTGACGAACTTGGCCACTTTCCAGGCGAAGACCAGGTCGTGGATCTCCTGCTCGCTCGGCGCGCGCCGGGTCACGACCTTGAGGTCGGACGCGGCGATCATGCCGATATCGCGGCTCTGCACCAGCAGGCCGCCGTTGACGCGCTTGAAGTCCCAGCCGGCGGCGCGATCGGCCGGCCACTCGCCACACTCCAGCAGGCGCACGTTGGCCTTGGCGGCCACCACTTCGCGGGCCTCGGCGGAAACCTTGGGCGCGATGATCACTTCGACGAACTGGCGCTCGACGATGGCCTTGGCGGTCTCGCCATCCAGCTCGCGGTTGAAGGCGATGATGCCGCCGAAGGCGGATTCGCTGTCGGTGGCATAGGCCAGGTCATAGGCCTTGCGGATGCCGCCTTCGTCGTCCGGTACCACGGCGACGCCGCAGGGGTTGGCGTGCTTGACGATGACGCAGGCCGGCTTGACGAAGCTCTTCACGCATTCCAGTGCGGCGTCGGTGTCGGCCACGTTGTTGAACGACAGCTCCTTGCCCTGCAGCTGCACGGCGGTGGAGACGCTGGCCTCGCCCTTGTCGGCCTCGACGTAGAAGGCAGCGCTCTGGTGCGGGTTCTCGCCGTAGCGCATTTCCTGGGCCTTGACGAACTGGCTGTTGAAGGTGCGCGGGAAGGCGCCGCGATTCTCGGTGCTCAGGGTGTCGCGGCTCTGGTCGATGGTGCCCAGATAGTTGGCGATCATGCCGTCGTAGGCGGCGGTGTGCTCGAAGGCCTTGAGCGCCAGGTCGAAGCGCTGGGCGTAGCTCAGACCGCCGGCCTTGAGCGATTCGACGATGCCGGCGTAATCGCAGGCGTTGACCACTATGGCCACGTCCTTGTGGTTCTTCGCCGCGCTGCGGACCATGGTCGGGCCGCCGATGTCGATGTTCTCGATGGCATCGGCCAGATCACAGTCGGGCCTGGCCACGGTGGCGGCGAAGGGGTAGAGGTTGACCGCGACCAGGTCGATCGGCTTGATGCCGTGTTGTTCCATCACCGCGCCGTCCAGCGCGCGACGGCCGAGGATGCCGCCGTGGATCTTCGGGTGCAGGGTCTTCACCCGGCCGTCCATCATCTCCGGGAAGCCGGTGTAGTCGGCCACTTCCACGGCCGCAATGCCGTTGTCCTTGAGCAGCTTGTAGGTGCCGCCGGTGGAGAGGATCTCCACGCCGAGGGCTGCGAGCTCACGGGCGAAGTCGACGACGCCGGTCTTGTCGGAGACGCTGATCAGGGCGCGGCGAACGGGAGTGCGGGTGGTTTGGTCGGTCATCACGGTTTCCATCTAACGGCGGGATTCAACGGAAAAGGGCGGTCGTTTGTGCGGACCGCCCTTCTCGGGGAATGCGTGTTTACAGCAGGTCGTACTGCTTGAGCTTCTTGCGCAGGGTGCCGCGGTTCAGGCCGAGCAGCTCGGAGGCCTTGGTCTGGTTGCCCTTCACGTAGTTCATGACGGTCTCCAGCAGCGGCGCCTCGACCTCGGTCAGTACCAGATTGTAGACATCTGTCACCTCAGCCCCTTCGAGATGGGCGAAGTAGTTGTGCAGGGCCTTCTCCACGCTGTCGCGCAGGGACTGGCCCTGCTCGAAGGGGGTGTTCAGGTGCTGCTTCAGGTTGGCGTTGTCGCTCACGGGTACTGCCCCATCAAAAACGGATTGCTCAAAAAAAGGCTCGGTCATCCTGGTCATGCGGCCACCCCTTTTCCATTGTTGTTCTGCGCGGCGAAGAACTGCCGAGCGGCGGTGCACTGCGCGTCCGTACTGTCCAGACGATTGAACTCGGCGCGAAACTCCTTGGCGCCGGGCAGGGTTGCCAGGTACCAGCCGACATGCTTGCGCGCGATGCGCACGCCCATGTGCTCGCCGTAGAAGGCGTGCAATGCGGCCAGGTGCTCCAGCAGAATCTGTTCCACTTCGTACAGCGTCGGCGCCGGCAGCTCCTTGCCGGTCGCCAGATAATGGGCGATCTCGCGGAAGATCCACGGCCGTCCCTGTGCCGCGCGGCCGATCAGCAGGGCGTCGGCACCGGTGGCGTCGAGGACCTGCCTGGCCTTGTGCGGCGAATCGATGTCGCCATTGGCGAATACCGGAATGGACACCGCCTGCTTGATGGCGGCGATGGTGTCGTACTCGGCCTCGCCGGTGTACAGATCGGCGCGGGTGCGGCCGTGCACGGCCAGCGCCGCGATGCCCGCCTGTTCGGCGATTTTCGCCACGGCGATGCCGTTCTTGTTCGCGCGGTCCCAGCCGGTGCGGATCTTCAGGGTGACCGGTACGTCTACCGCCTTGACCACGGCGTCGAGGATGGCTGCGACCAGCTGTTCGTCCTTCATCAGGGCGGAGCCGGCGGCCTTGTTGCAGACTTTCTTGGCCGGGCAGCCCATGTTGATGTCGATGATCTGCGCGCCCAGCTCGACGTTGCGGCGGGCGGCCTCGGCCAGCATCTCGGGGTCGCCGCCGGCGATCTGCACCGAACGCGGCTCCGGGTCGCCCTGGTGCACCAGGCGCAGGCGCGACTTGCGGCTGTTCCACAGGCGCACATCGCTGGTGACCATCTCCGAGACCACCATGCCCGCGCCCAGCCGTCGGCACAGCTGGCGGAACGGCTGATCGGTGACGCCCGCCATGGGGGCGAGGATCAGCGGGTTGGGCAGTGTGTAAGGGCCGATGCGTACCACCGACATGGTCATCCCTGTTATCTCGAAGTCGTCCGGGCAAAGGCGTAGCCTGCCGATGCGGTGACGGCGTTCGGGGGAGTGCGGAAAAGGGAGGGCATGATACCCGCTCTCGATGACCGGATAAAGGCTGTTTTGAACAAATTATGAGCAGCCTGCGGCTTATCGCCGTTCGCCTCGGTTGAACCCGCAAGCGCCGGAATCTCGGCGCTTGCGGCCGGGAGCGGGCCTGTGTTCGGGAGCGCTGAGGCCCGCCGGCGAGCAGGCGGCGCGGCTATTCGGGCGAGTGGAAGCTGAGGCTGTAGTTGACCGCCTTGGCGCCCGGGTCCTTGATCTCCAAGGAAATGTGGATCGGCGTCTGTGGCGGCATTTCGTCCTGCCCGGCCAGTTCGCCGCTGAGGTATTCGCTGGGGCGGAAGCGGCTGCTGGCGATCAGTTGGCCACCCAGGTCGGCGAAGCGCAGCTCCAGCAGCGGGAAGGGCTGGGCGAAGGGCGCGCGGTTGTAGAGGATGGCGTCGACCAGCAGCGCGTCCATGTACTGCGGATGGCTGCGCACCACCAGGTTGGTGCTGCGGATCTGCGTGATGTCGACCTTGGACGGCAGGCTGCAGCCGATTTCCGGGCAGAGGGCCTCGAACCAGGGGCGATACTGGTCCTGGCGGGCCAGTTCCTCGAAGTGGTAGGTCACGTACTGCCCGGCCAGGGCGACGGCGGCCAGCAGGTTCAGCAGGCCCCAGCCGATCCAGCGGCCCCAGGGCTTGCGTGGTTGTCGCCAGTCGAGCTGCAACGGGTCGTCGCTGAGCTCCAGCAGGCTGTCGTCGCGCAGGGCCGGCTCGCTACGCGTGGGCTTGGCGGCTTGCACCGGTTCGGCGGCGATGCCGTAGTCGCCATCGCCGATTTCCTCGGGCGCATCTGCATCCGAGATGGACAGCTTGCCCAGGCTGGGCTCCTCGCGCTCCGGCACGGGCGTGGGCATGGCCGCAGGCGCTTCGCTGGGCTTGGTGCGGCTCGCCGGCTCGGCCTTGGGTGGCTCGGGCTCGACTTTTGTGCGCGGGGCGGGCTGCGGCTCCGGTCGCGGCCGCGGCGGGGCGATGGGCGCCGGCTTGCGCGGCGGCTCGTCCTGGATCAACGATTCGGCCCAACTCTCGTCATGGCGCTTATCTTCGTCCTCGCCGCGCAGCAGGTGCTCGGCGGGCTTGGGCGCGCTGTCCATCGCCAGGAACTCGCGGGACAGCTGCATCTCCTGCTCTTCCAGCTTGGCCAGCTCCTCGTCCAGGTCGAGGCTGTCGAGGTCCAGGTCGTCGTGAATCCACAGGGTGTCGACGGACTTCTTCTCCGTTGCCGGCGGTGGCTGGCTGGGCCTGGACGCTGGCGCGGCTGCGGGTTGCACGGGGGCTGGTGATGCGGGAGGTGCAGGCCGGGCTGGCGGAGCGGCCACCGTCGCGGGCTTGCTCGGAGCCGGAGCCGGAGCCGGAGCCGGCGTGGGCGTGGGCGTGGGCTGTGGTGTGGCCGGCTTGCTGGCCCGGTTCTGGTCCACCAGCAGCTGCTGGGCGGCATTGAACACGCGCATGCAGGCCCCGCAGCGCACGGCGCCATGGGCGGCGCCCAGCTGCGCGCGACTGATGCGGAAGCTGGTGCGGCAGTGGGGGCATTGAGTGACGAAACTGTCGGTCATGCGGCGGTCCGTGCGAAACAGGGCGCTAGTTTACCCAGTCCCGGGCCTGGGAATACAAGGGGTTAGCCGCGTCTGATGCCGCTGATGCGGACCCAGCCGTCCTTGACGGCAGTCGGGTCGAGTTCGAAGGCCTCGGCATAGGCGGCGCGCACTTCCTCGGCCTGCTCGGCGAGGATGCCGGACAGCGCCAGGCGGCCGCCGGTCTTGACCAGCGCGGTGATCTGCGGCGCCAGGGATACCAGCGGGCCGGCCAGGATATTGGCCACCACCACATCGGCGGGCTGCTGCGGCATATCGGCCGGCAGATAGACCGGGAAGCGCTCGGCGGCGATGCCGTTGCGCGAGGCGTTGTCGCGCGAGGCTTCCAGGGCCTGCGGGTCGATGTCGGTGCCGCGAGCCTGGGGGGCGCCGAGCAGCAGGGCGGCGATGGCCAGGATGCCGGAGCCGCAGCCGAAGTCGATGACCACGCAGCCGGCCAGGTCCTGGCCGTCCAGCCATTCCAGGCACAGCGCGGTGGTCGGGTGGGTGCCGGTGCCGAAGGCCAGGCCGGGGTCGAGCAGCAGGTTGACCGCGCCCGGTTCCGGCGCCGCGTGCCAGCTCGGCACTATCCACAGGCGCCGGCCGAAGCGCATCGGCTGGAAGTTGTCCATCCAGCTGCGTTCCCAGTCCTGATCCTCGATGCGCTCGATCTGGTGCTCGGGCAGGGCGCCACCGGTGAGCAGCTCGAGGTGGGCGACTAGGTTGGTGGCGTCGGTATCGGCCTCGAACAGGGCCAGCAGATGGGTGTGCGACCACAGCGGGGTGGTGCCCAGGTCAGGCTCGAAGATCGGCTGGTCCTCGGCATCCATGAAGGTCACCGACACGGCGCCGACGCCGAGCAGGGCGTCCTCGTAGGTCTGCGCCTGTTCGGGGGTGATGGCGAGACGGACTTGTAACCAGGGCATGGGGGGCTCCCTTCGGGAGCAGCTTCAAGCGGCAAGCTTCAAGCTGCAAGAAAAAGAAGGAGCGGCCGAGGCCGCTCCCTTGAAGTGCATATCGTACAGCTTGCCGCTTGAGGCTTGCAGCTTGAGGCTCGACTTAGTGCTTATCCATGCCCAGTTTCTTTTCCAGGTAGTGGATATTCACGCCGCCCTTGAGGAAGCCCTTGTCGCGGGTGAGGTCGCGGTGCAGCGGGATATTGGTCTTGATCCCGTCCACCACGATCTCCTCCAGGGCATTGCGCATGCGCGCCATGGCCTCGTCGCGGGTGCGGCCGTAGCTGATCAGCTTGCCGATCAGCGAGTCGTAGTTCGGCGGTACCGAATAGCCGCTGTACAGGTGCGAGTCGACGCGGATGCCGTTGCCGCCCGGGGCGTGGTAGTGCTTGACCTTGCCCGGGCAGGGCATGAAGTTGTCCGGATCTTCGGCGTTGATCCGGCACTCCAGGGCGTGGCCGAGGATCTTCACGTCTTCCTGCTTGATCGACAGCTTGTTGCCGGCGGCGATGCTGAGCATCTCCTTGACGATGTCGATGCCGGTGACCATCTCGGTGACCGGGTGCTCGACCTGCACGCGGGTGTTCATCTCGATGAAGTAGAAGCGGCCGTCTTCATAGAGGAACTCGAAGGTGCCGGCGCCGCGGTAGCCGATCTCGATGCAGGCGTCGACGCAGCGCTTGAGCACTTCGGCGCGGGCCTTCTCGTCGATCTGCGGGGCGGGGGCTTCCTCCAGCACCTTCTGGTGACGGCGCTGCAGCGAGCAGTCGCGGTCGTACAGGTGGATGGCGTTGCCCTGACCGTCGGACAGCACCTGGACTTCCACGTGGCGCGGATTGCCGAGGAACTTCTCCAGGTAGACCATCTCGTTGCCGAAGGCGGCGCCAGCCTCGGTGCGGGTCAGCTTGGCCGACTTGATCAGGTCTTCTTCCTTGTGCACCACTCGCATGCCGCGGCCACCGCCGCCGCCGGCGGCCTTGATGATCACCGGGTAGCCGACATCGCGGGCGATGGCCAGCGCGGCTTCCTCGTCCTCCGGCAGCGGGCCGTCGGAGCCGGGCACCACGGGGACGCCGGACTTGATCATGGCGTTCTTGGCCGAGACCTTGTCGCCCATCAGGCGGATCACGTCGCCGGTGGGGCCGACGAACTTGAAACCGGACTTCTCGATCTGCTCGGCGAAGTCGGCGTTCTCGGCGAGGAAGCCGTAGCCCGGGTGAATGGCGGTGGCGCCGGTCACCTCGGCGGCGGCGATGATCGCCGGGATGCTCAGGTAGGACTTGGCGCCCGGTGCCGGGCCGATGCAGACGGTCTCGTCGGCCAGGCCCAGGTGCATGAGTTCGCGGTCGGCGGTGGAGTACACGGCCACCGTCTTGATGCCCATCTCCTTGCAGGCGCGCAGGATGCGCAGGGCGATTTCGCCACGGTTGGCGATCAGGACTTTCTCCAGCTTCTGCATCGCAGGCTCCCCGTGCATCAGACGATGGTGAACAGGGGCTGGTCGTACTCAACCGGCTGGCCGTTGTCGACCAGAATCTGCTCGATCACGCCGCTGGCTTCGGCCTCGATGTGGTTCATCATCTTCATGGCTTCGACGATGCACAGGATGTCGCCCTTCTTCACGGTCTGGCCGGGTTCGGCGAAGTTGGCCGAGGTCGGCGAGGCGGCGCGGTAGAAGGTGCCGACCATCGGCGAACGCACCACGTGGCCGTTCAGCTTGGCGGCGGCCGGGGCGGCTTCGGCGGTCGGGGCCGGGGCGGCCACCGGAGCGGCGGCCGGAGCCGGAGCGGTGGCGTAGACCGGGGCGGCCATGGCCTTGGCGCTATGGCGGCTGATGCGCACGGACTCTTCGCCCTCGCGGATCTCCAGTTCGTCGATACCGGACTCTTCCAGCAGTTCGATCAGTTTTTTGACTTTGCGGATATCCATAGTTTTTCAACTCCCAAGGGTGAGGTCAGGGGCGTTCTAATTGTTCCAGGGCGGCTTCCAAAGCCAGGCGGTAACCGCTGGCGCCGAGGCCGCAGATCACTCCCACCGCTACGTCGGAGAAGTAGGAGTGATGGCGGAAGGCTTCGCGTTTGTGCACGTTGGACAGGTGCACTTCGATGAATGGGATGCTCACCGCCAGCAATGCGTCACGTAATGCGACGCTGGTATGGGTAAAAGCGGCGGGATTGATCAGGATGAAGTCGACACCTTCGCCTTTTGCGGCGTGAATGCGGTCGATCAGCTCGTACTCGGCATTGCTCTGCAGGTACAGCAGATGATGGCCGGCGGCGCGGGCGCGCTGCTCCAGGTCCTGATTGATCTCGGCCAGGGTGGTGGCGCCGTATTTGTCGGGCTCGCGGGTGCCCAGCAGGTTGAGGTTGGGTCCGTGCAGCACCAGGAGGGTGGCCATGGGCGCTTCCTTGTCGTTCCGTGCGAGGGTTGGCCTGGACTATGCCCAATGCGCCGCAGGCTGTCCAGATGCCAGGAGTAGTCGGCAAGATGGACGAAATTTGCGGCAGAAATATGACGTCGTCAGTTCTGTCGCGAGGCGGCGTGGGTCAGGCGATCGGCAAAGTCGCTGGCATCGATTTCACCTACGACACGCAGATCGGCCCATTCGTCACCTGCGGGTGAGAAGAACAGGATCGCCGGCGGGCCGAACAGCTGGTAGCGGTCGAGCAGGGCGCGCTGGTCCTCGCGGCTCTCGCTGATGTCGAAGCGCACCAGTCGGTAGCCGCCCAGCTGCGCGCTCACCGCCGGGGCGGTGAGCACCTCGCGCTCGATCACCTTGCAGCTGATGCACCAGTCGGCGTACCAGTCCAGCAGCAGTGGCTGGCCCGCAGCCTTGGCCGAGGCCAGGGCTGCGTCCAGTTCGGCCGGGGCGGTGACGGTCTGCCATTTGCCCTGGGCGGAGGCCGTCGTGGTAGTGACGGCGACTTCGGCGCGGCCCAGCGGGCGCAGCGGGTCGCTAGCGCCCTGCAGGGCGCCGAACCAGGCGACCAGGGCGTAGACCAGCAGCGGCAGGCCGAGCAGTTGGGCCAGCTTCTGGTGATGGGTTTTGGGCGTCAGCTCCAGGGTGCCGAGCCACAGGGCGATGCCGGCGGCCAGCAGGCCCCACAGGGCCAGGGCGACCGGGCCGGGCACCACTCGCTCCAGCAGCCACACGGCGACCGCCATCAGCAGCGCGCCGAAGGTGTTGCGCACCGCCACCATCCATTGGCCGGAGCGTGGCAGCAGGGCTCCGCCGCCGACGGCGAACAGCACCAGCGGCGCGCCCATGCCCAGGCCCAGGGCCAGCAGCTTGAGGCCGCCGCCGAGGGCGTCGCCGCTGGCGCTGATATAGAGC
The DNA here is from genome assembly GCF_039888625.1 of Pseudomonas sp. CAU 1711. NCBI lineage: Bacteria > Pseudomonadati > Pseudomonadota > Gammaproteobacteria > Pseudomonadales > Pseudomonadaceae > Pseudomonas > Pseudomonas sp. CAU 1711. Next base: position 69,412 of record NZ_JBDQQT010000009.1, on the reverse strand, counting down.
AGGGCGCCGGCCAGCGGCGCCGATACGCAGGGCGATACCAGCAGGCTGGAGAGCACGCCGAGGGCGGCGGCGCTGAGCAGGGTGCCGCCCTTCAGGCGCTGGCTGAGGTTCTCCAGCGGGACGCCGATGGCGGCCGGCAGGCGCAGTTCGAGGAAGCCCAGACTGGCGGCGCCGAACAGGGCGAAGAAAATGGCGAAAGGCACCAGCACCCAGGGCGACTGCAGGCGCGCCTGCAGGTTGAGCTCGGCGCCGAACACGCCCATCAGCGCGCCGAGGATGGCGAAGCTGAGCGCCATCGGCAGCACGTAGGCCAGCGACAGCACCAGGCCGCGGGCGCCGCCGGGCTGGCCGCGCAGCACCACGCCGGTGAGGATCGGCAGCATCGGCAGCACGCAGGGGGTGAAGGTCAGGGCCAGGCCGCCGAGGAAGAACAGCGTCAGCTCCTTCCAGGTCCAGCCGGACTGCGCCGGGGCGTCGCTCGGTGCGGTGGCGGTCGAGCTGGCCGGTGCGGCGCCCAGGCCCTCGACCTCGATGCGCTCGCTCTCCGGTGGATAGCACAGGCCCTTGTCGGCGCAGCCCTGATAGCCGACATGGACGGTGAAGGGCAGGTCGACGGGGTTGTCGAGCGGCAACTCGACGTCGGTGATGCCGTAGTACACCTCGACATCGCCGAAGTATTCGTCGTGCTTGGGCGTGCCGGCCGGCAGCACCGCCTCGCCCCTGGCCAGATCACTCGGCTCGATGCGGAAACTGAAACGGTGCTTGTAGAGGTAGTAGCCCTCGGCGCCCACGAAGCGCAGCTTGACCGACTTGTCGTTGTGCTCAACCAGGTTGAGCTTGAACGCCTCGCGCACCGGCAGGAAGTCGCCGCTGTTGTTCAGCGGCGCGTCGTCGATGATGCCGCGTGGCGCCGGGTCGTCGAACAGACCGGCCAGGGCGGGCAGGGTGAACAGCAGCAGGAACAGGGGCAGCAGACGGCGCATAACGGGCTCGCACGAAAGATGTGCGGGCATCATACCCAAGTCGCTCGCCGGACCCCAGGCGAGCGGGGGGCGCAGGGTGTCAGCGGATATTGCCGGGCGCTGGGCGGTGTTTCTGCTCGTGTGTAGGGTTTCGCCGCGCTCAACCTAGGCGGCCGGCCTGCGTGGCTCAAACTAGGTGTTTTCCGAGCGCTGGGTTACGCCGCGCTGCGGCCCAGCCTACACGCGGAAGGCCTGCACCGCCGTGTGCAGGCGCCCGCCCAGGTGCAGCAACTGTTCGCCCTGGGCGCGGCCCTCGCCGATGCGCTCGAGGTTGGCGCCGCCCAGGCTGTGGATGCGCTCGCTGCGGTGGCGGATCTCGCTGGCGGCGCCGCCCTGCTGGGCGGTGGCCTCAGCGATGCGCTCGGCCATGCTGGCGATGGTGCGGATGGCGCCGACCACCTCGTCCAGCGCGCCATCGGCCTGCTCGGCCTGGCCGGCGGTGGCCTCGGCATGCACGACCTGGGCGCGCATGGCCGCCACCGACTGCTGTGCGGCCTGCTGCAGGCGGGCGATCAGCTGCTGGATCTCCTCGGTGGCGCCGCTGGTGCGCTGCGCCAGCGAGCGCACCTCGTCGGCGACCACGGCGAAGCCGCGCCCCGCCTCGCCGGCGCGGGCCGCCTCGATGGCGGCGTTGAGCGCGAGCAGGTTGGTCTGTTCGGCCACGCCGCGAATCACCGTCAGCACCGAGCCGATGGTGGCGGTCTCGCTGGCCAGTTGTTCGATGGACTGGGCATTGCCCTGCACCTCGCCGACCAGCGCGTGCAGGCCCGCGAGGCTCTGTTCGATCACCCGCTGGCCCTGTTCCACGGCGCGGCTGGCGGCGCGGCTGGCCTCGGCGGCCTGGCTGGCGTCGTCGGCCACCTGGGAGATGGTGCCCTCCAGCTCGCCGAGGGCGTCGCGAATCTGCGCGGTGTCGGCCAGCTGGCGCTCGGCGCCGCCGTGCAGGCCCTGGCTCAGTTCGGCCAGGGTGCGGCTGCTGCCGGCCACTTCGCCGGCATGCTGGTGAATGGTGCCGACCAGCTCCACCAGGTAGCGGCGCAGGCGGTTGAGCGAGTCCTCGATGTCGCGCATCTCGCGGGTGCGTGCCCGCAGCTGGATGTCCTGGGCGAAGTCGCCGGCGGCCCAGGTCGACAGTTCCGGCGCCAGCCGGCTCAGCACTGTGCTCAGGCGTCGCTGAATCCGGTCCAGGCCGAGGGCGATGAGCAGGATCAGGCCGATCACCAGGCCCTGGATCAGGCGCACCTCGCCCTGGATGCGGCCGTGCTCGGCCCGTACGGCGGGCTCCAGTGCGGCCAGCGCCTGCTGCAGGCGCTCGACGCGGGCGGCGCTGGTGCTGAGCAGCTCGCCGCGCTGGCGGATCAGCTCGCGGGTTCGGTTCAGCTCGCTCGGGTAGCGCTTGATCAGGCTGGCCAGTTCGCGCTTGAGGCCGATGCCCTTGTCCTCCACCTCGGCCTGCTCTTCGCCCTGGTCGAGGCCGAGCAGGGCGGCGAAGCTGCTGCCGCTGTCCGCCTCCTCGCTCACGCCGAGCAGCGGCAGGGCGTCCAGCCGGGCGCTCTGCTCGGCGAGGGTGGCCAGTTCGCGCTCGACGTCGGCGGCGAGCTCGTCGCGGCCGCTGCTCACCAGCTTGCCGCGGGCATGGCCGAGGCGCGCCAGGTGCTGGGCGGCGGAGAACAGGGTCGCCCGATAGGCGCCCGTCTGCGGGCCGTCGCCGTTCTCGGCGTATCTGGCCAGCTGGTCGAGGGCGCCGGCCATCTCGCGCTCCGCCTGCAACAGCAGGCCCTGCGGGTCGCCGGCCAGCTTGCCGGCGGCCAGCAGGTCGGTGGCGACGAAGCGGTTCAGCTCCTCCAGGCTGGGGCGCAGCTGTGCGGCCAGCTTCGCGGGTAGTTCGCCCAGCTGGCTGTCGAGTTCGGCTATGGCCTGGCTGGCCTGGCTGTGGCGCAGGGCGTCGCCCTTGGCGAGGTAGGCCTGGACGTTGTCGGCGACCTGGCGCTGGAACTGCTGGGACAGGTTCAGGTAGCGCTGCATCAGCAGGTAAGGGCGTTCCAGCGCCCGCTCGGACCACCAGAGCGTCGCCCCGAGCGCGACGCAGGCGATGACCAGCAGGGCGGTGGACAGGTTGGTGAGCTGCTTGAGACGCATGATGGGCACCGAAAAGCTGGCGATGCCCGCAGGTTATTGCGATTCGGTTACGACTTTATGACGACGTGACGCGCGTCACTCTTGCTCGCCGTGGATCGCCACCCGGTTGCGCCCGCCGCGCTTGGCCACGTAGAGCGCTTCGTCGGCGCTCTTGGACAGGCTGTTGCAGTCCATGCCCTCGCGCAGTTCGGCGATGCCGCAGCTGAAGGTGCAGGTCAGGTCCTGGGGTTGTGCCGGATAGTGGATCTCGGCGAAGCGCCGGCGGATCTCGTCGAGCACCTTGGCCGCGGTGGCGGCGTCGGTGTCGGGCAGGACCACGGCGAACTCCTCGCCGCCGTAGCGGCCGATATGGTCGGTCTTGCGCAGGCGTTGCTTGAGGAACAGCGCCAGGCTCTTGATCACCCGGTCGCCCATGGGGTGGCCGTAGGTGTCGTTGACCTTCTTGAAGTGATCGATGTCGAGCATGGCGAAGGCCAGTGGCTGGCCATCGCGGCGGGCGCGGTAGCGCGCGTCCTCCAGCAACTGCAGGGTATGGGTGTGGTTGAACAGCCCGGTGAGGCTGTCGCGCACCATGCGCGCCTTGAGGTTGCGCGCCCGCGCCGCGCGGTTGCGCACGGTGGCGATCAGGTGGCGTGGCTTGATCGGCTTGGTCAGGAAGTCGTCGCCGCCCTCGCTCATGGCGTCGAGCTGCTTGTCCAGGTCGTCCTCGGCGGACAGGTAGATGATCGGCACGCTGACGTAGCGGTCGTTGTGGCGGATCACCTTGGCCAGCTCGGTGCCGCTGCACTCGGGCATATACATGTCGAGGATGATCAGGTCCGGCTGGAACTCGGCCAGCTCGGCCATGGCCTGGATCGGCTCGATCAGGGTGCGGGTGACGATGCCGGCGCTGTTCAGCACGCGCTCGGTGTGGGTGGCCTGGGCCCGCGAGTCGTCGATGATCAGCACCTTGTAGGGGTCGTAGTGGACCACGTTGGTGAGGATCTCGATGCGCTCGATCAGGCTGGAGGCGTCCAGGGCGCCGGTGAAGAACTCCTGGCCGCCGGCGCGCACGGCGGCCAGGCGGGTCGGGGTGTCGACGTCGGCGTGGCTGAAGAACAGCAGCGGCAGTTTCTGCGCCAGGCCCTGCTGGGCCTCGTCGGCCAGCTGCAGGCCCTGGCCGGGGCCGGCGAAGTCGACCTCCATCAGGATGGCGGCCGGGTGGCGCTCGGTCATGGCCGCGCGGAAGGCATTGGCGTCGGCCAGGGCCTGGGCCGTCAGGCCGAAGAACTCCAGCTGCTGGGCCAGGCGCTCGGCGCGCTCCAGGTCCTGCAGGGCCAGGTACACCGGCTTGCGCAGCGGCGGCAGGAAGGTCTGTTCGTACTGGTCGCCATGGCGCAGGCCGGTGCGCGACAGGCGCTGCATCAGCTGGTTGATCTCGGTGATCAATGGGCTGGTCAGGCGCCCGCGATTGGCCTCCACGGCATCCAGGCAATGGCCGACGGCGCGGGCCAGTTGGATGTGCACCTCCTGCTCGAAACGCTCGGCATAGCGCAGCAGGCCCAGGTTGGCCTCGTGCATCTCGGCCATCACCGCAGCATCCCACTCCTGCTGCTGCAGGCGTTGCCAGACTTCCAGCACCTGGCGCGCCTGATGGATCACACGCTTGGCGAAGTGCTGCTTGAGACGGTCGCGATTGGGATCTTCGTGTTCGCTCATGGGGTGATCTGGCAGTGCAGGGGAGGTGAGATGATGGCGGCATGCTACCACTGGTCAATAACTGTACGACAACCACCGGTCATCTGGCGCCAACTTTCTAGCTTTTGGCCGATCAGTCCTCTGCGACACTGCTTCGTCGCTACGCTTCACTTATAGTGCAGGGCAGTGGCCCTCCTTGGGTGGGCCGGGAGAAACATGCCAGTTAAGGATCGAGATCATGTTGGATTGGAAGAAAGGCACGAGTGAGCCGACCGGCACTGTCGGCGTCTCGGCGCGCGGCGCGCGCGGCCAGGTCGGAGGGTTCTGGCTGGGCCGGGCCCTGGCCGGCCTGCTCGCGCTCTACCTGCTCGGTGCGCTGCTGGTGGGCTGGTACTGGAGCCAGGAGCCGCAACTGTTCCCGGTGCAGCAGAGCGCCCAGGCCGCTGCCGAGCAGGCCCAGCGCAAGCTGGTCGGCGGCTACACCACGGTGGCGACCCTGAAGAGGGTGGCGCAGACCCTGCTGGACAAGCCCGGCGGTTACCTGTCCAACGATATCGCGCCGCCCGGTCTGTGGCTGGACAACATGCCGAGCTGGGAGTACGGCGTGCTGGTGCAGGTGCGCGACCTGTCGCGGGCACTGCGCAAGGACTTCGCCCGCTCGCAGTCGCAGTCCACCGAGGACGCCAATCTGATCAAGGCCGAGCAGCGCTTCAACTTCGACAACAAGAGCTGGGCCCTGCCGGCCTCCGAGGCCGAGTACGCCGAGGGCCTCAAGTCGTTGGAGCGCTATCTGAAGGCGCTGGCCGACCCGAACCAGCAGAACGCGCAGTTCTATACCCGCGCCGACAACCTCAACAGCTGGCTGGGCGATGTGGCCACCCGTCTCGGCTCGCTGTCCCAGCGCCTGTCCGCCAGCGTCGGCCGGGTGCGGCTGAACACCGACCTGCTCGAAGGGCAGTCGGCGGCGGTAGGCGCCCCGCTGAGCGAGGAGGAAGTGAAGACACCCTGGCTGCAGATCGACAACGTGTTCTACGAGGCGCGCGGCCAGGCCTGGGCGCTGTCGCACATCCTGCGCGCCATCGAGGTGGACTTCGCCGACGTGCTGGCGAAGAAGAACGCCACCGTCAGCGTGCGGCAGATCATCCGCGAGCTGGAGGCGGCCCAGGAGCCGCTGTGGAGCCCGATGGTGCTCAACGGCAGCGGCTACGGCGTGCTGGCCAACCATTCGCTGGTGATGGCCAACTACATCTCCCGCGCCAATGCCGCGATCATCGATCTGCGCACCCTGCTGAGCCAGGGCTGATGAGCATCAGCGAGCGCGAGGCGGCGCATCGCGCCGCTTCCGATGCCGAACCTATCGTCTGGGTCGACGAGCAGGACAGGCCGCTCGGCGTGCTGCCGCGGGCCGAGTTGCGCGAGCGCGGGCTGATCGGCCGCGGCACCTTCATTCTGCTGTTCAATTCCGCCGGCCTGCTGTGCGTGCACCGGCGCACCCTGAGCAAGGCGCTCTATCCCGGCTACTGGGACGCGGCTGCCGGCGGCATGGTCGGCGCGGGCGAGAGCTACGCCGAGTCCGCCGCCCGCGAACTGGCCGAGGAACTGGGCATAGTCGGCGTCGCGTTGCGCGAGCATGGACGCTTCTTCTTCGACGAGCCGGGCAACCGCCTGTGGTGCGCCCTGTACTCGGCCGTCTCCGATGCGCCCCTGCGGCTGCAGCCGGAGGAGGTGCTGGAGGCCCACTTCGTCGCCCCGGCCGAGGTCCTGGCCGATGCCATGCAGCGGCCCTATTGCCCGGACTCGCTGCAGGCGCTGCGGCTGTATCTGGATTCCCGGTCGTAGGCTGGGTTAGCCGCGCCGCGGCGTAACCCGGCGAGCGATGTCGCGACTGGATGCCGAAGCTGGGTTACGGCCTATGGCCTAACCCAGCCTACGATCTGACTCGGTCGTAGGGTGGTCTCGCCGCGCAGCGGCAGCCCACCGTGGTCGGTGTACTGCCTGCGGCGAGTACAGCCTACGACCTGCGCCTGTATCTGGCGAATCAGACGTAGGGTGGGTTAGCCGCCTGGCGGCGTAACCCAGCGAGCGGCATTGAGGCAGGCCCAGAGGGTGGGTTACGGCCTGCGGCCTAACCCACCCTAGGGTCTGGGAGAGGGGAGCCAAAGCCGCGCCGGGCGTGGATTTGTGCAGTATTCCCGGACGCGCCGTGCACGATGCCGCACGAGGTCGCCAATCCGTCGATCAATGGCGCAATTTCGCACTTAGCATCCCGGCCTTTTGCCCTTACACTGCGCCACCTTCAAAGCCAGGCGCCATGCCTGGCTGCGCTGCCCCTGCCTGAGTGGGGCTTCGCGGTCGGCACCCCGCCGGCCAGTCGCTATCCTGACCCCTACGAGGAAAAGCCGGTGGTCAAGAAAGCTGCGTCCCTCGCCGCCCTGGGCGGTCTCGTCTATTCCACCGATGGCGGTCGGCACTGTCCCGACTGCGGCCAGCCGGTGGCCGCCTGCATCTGCAAGCAGAGCCAGATTCCCGCAGGCGACGGCATCGCCCGCGTGCGCCGCGAAACCAAGGGGCGCGGCGGCAAGACCGTCACCACCATCACCGGTGTTCCTCTCGCCGAGGCCGAGCTGAAGGAGCTGGCCAGCGCCCTGAAGAAGCGCTGCGGCTGCGGCGGCGGGCTGAAGGACGGGGTCATCGAGATCCAGGGCGACATGCTCGAACTGCTCCTCGAGGAGCTGACCAAGCGCGGCTTCAGGGCCAAGAAATCCGGCGGCTGAGCCGGACTTTCCTAAACTTCATTCGGGCAGGTGTGGTCAACACCCCTGCAATTGTCATCACCATGGCTTACACCTGCGGCCCAATGGGGCGGCAGCCTTTTCGCTATCCACAGGAGACATAGATGGCCGCACGACGCACACGCAAAGACGATGGCAGCCAATGGACGGTGGCCGACAGCCGCAGCGTCTACGGCATTCGCCACTGGGGCGCCGGTTTCTTCTCGATCAGCGATGCCGGCCGCGTCGAAGTGCGTCCCAATGGTCCGGACAGCGCGCCGATCGACCTCTACGCGCAGCTCGACGGCCTGCGCGAGAGCGGCCTGTCGCTGCCGCTGCTGGTGCGTTTCCCGGACATCCTGCAGTACCGCGTGCGCCAGCTCACCGGCGCCTTCGACGCGGCCATCGAGCGTCTCGAATACGGCAGCCGCTACACCGCGCTGTACCCGATCAAGGTCAACCAGCAGGAGGCGGTGGTGGAGAACATCATCGCCACCCAGGACGTCTCCATCGGCCTGGAGGCCGGCTCCAAGCCCGAGCTGATGGCGGTGCTGGCGCTGGCGCCGAAGGGCGGCACCATCGTCTGCAACGGCTACAAGGACCGTGAGTTCATCAAGCTGGCGCTGATGGGGCAGAAGCTCGGCCACAACGTATTCATCGTGATCGAGAAGGAATCCGAGGTGCAGTTCGTTATCGAGGAGGCGGCCAAGCTCAAGGTCGCCCCGCAGATCGGTCTGCGCGTGCGCCTGTCTTCGCTGGCTTCGAGCAAGTGGGCCGACACCGGCGGCGAGAAGTCCAAGTTCGGCCTGTCCGCCGCGCAGCTGCTCTCGGTGGTCGAGCGCTTCCGCGCGGCCAAGCTGGACCAGGGCATTCGCCTGCTGCACTTCCACATGGGCTCGCAGATCGCCAACCTGGCCGACTACCGCAAGGGTTTCCGCGAGGCCATCCGCTACTACGGCGAGCTGCGCGCCCTCGGCCTGCCGGTCGATCACATCGACGTCGGCGGCGGTCTCGGCGTGGACTACGACGGCACCCACTCGCGTAACGCCAGCTCGATCAACTACGACATGGAGGACTACGCCGGCACCGTGGTCGACATGCTCAAGGAGTTCTGCGACCGCCAGGAGCTGCCGCACCCGCACATCTTTTCCGAGAGCGGCCGGGCCATGACCGCGCACCACGCGGTGCTGGTGGTGCAGGTCACCGACGTCGAGCGGCACAACGACGAGGTGCCGCAGATCGACCCGCAGGTGGAGCATCCCGAGGTGCTGCAGACGCTGATCGAGCTGCTCGGCGACAGCGACCCGGAGATGGTCGCCGAGACCTACTGGCGCGCCACCCACTTCATCGAGGAAGTGGCCGCGCAGTATTCCGCCGGCAAGCTCGACCTGCCGCAGAAGGCCCTGGCCGAGCAGTGCTACTTCGCCATCTGCCGCCGCCTGTACAACCAGCTCAAGGCGCGCCAGCGCTCGCATCGTCAGGTGATCGACGAGCTCAACGACAAGCTGGCGGACAAGTACATCTGCAACTTCTCGGTGTTCCAGAGCCTGCCGGACACCTGGGCCATCGGCCAGATCCTGCCGATCCTGCCGCTGACCCGCCTGGAGGAGGAGCCGCTGCGCCGCGCCGTGCTGCAGGACCTGACCTGCGACTCGGACGGCAAGATCCGCCAGTACGTCGACGAGCAGTCGATCGAGACCAGCCTGCCGGTGCACGAGGTGCGCGAGGGCGAGGACTACGTGCTCGGCGTGTTCCTGGTCGGCGCCTATCAGGAAATCCTCGGTGACATGCACAACCTGTTCGGCGACACCGACTCGGTGAACATCTATCAGCGCCCGGACGGCGGCGTGTACCACACCGGCATCGAGACCCACGACACCATCGAGGACATGCTGCGCTACGTGCACCTGTCGCCCGAGGAGCTGATGACCTACTACCGCGACAAGGTGGCCGGGGCCAAGCTCACCGCCAACGAGCGCACCCAGTTCCTCGACGCGCTGCGTCTGGGCCTGACCCGCTCGTCCTACCTGGCGACCTGAACCGCCACCCTGGCCGGGGGCGTGCGCTACCAGCGCGGCTCCCGGACCAGCAGCGCCTCGGCGTCCGCCGCGTTCAGCGGCTTGGCGAACAGATAGCCCTGGCCGTAGTGGCAACCCAGCTGGCGCAGCTGGGCCAGCTGGTTGGGCGTCTCGACGCCCTCGGCCACCACCTTCAGCTCCAGCACCTGGGCCAGGGCGATGATGGTGCGCACTATCTCCAGGCCCTGGCGGTCCTGGTCCATCTTGCCGACGAAGGAGCGGTCGATCTTCAGTACGTCGAAGGGGAAGCGGTGCAGGTAGCTCAGCGAGGAGTAGCCGGTGCCGAAGTCGTCGATGCTGAGCTGGATGTCCAGTTCCTTGAGGCGGTCCAGTAGCAGCTTGGCGCTGTCGGCGTCGTTCATGATCGCGCTCTCGGTGATCTCCAGCTTCAGGCTGCGCCTGTCCACGCCCGACTCGGTCAGGGTGCGGCCGATGTCCTCCAGCAGCCCCTTCTCGCTGAACTGCTTGCCCGACAGGTTGACGCTCACGCCCAGCTCGGCGAGGCCGGGGAAGCGCTGGTGCCAGTCGCGCAGCTGCCGCACCGCCTCGCGCAGCACCCAGAGGCCGAGCGGCACTATCAGCCCGGTGCTTTCCGCCAGCGGAATGAAGATGTCCGGCGAGACCATGCCCTGCTGCGGGTGGTGCCAGCGGCACAGCGCCTCGAAGCCGGCGATGCGGCCGCTGTCGAGGTCGACCATGGGCTGGTAGAACAGCTCGAACTCGTGGTGCTCCAGGGCGCGGCGCAGATCGCTCTCCAGGCGCATGCGCGCCATCACGCGCACCTGCATGGCGTTGTCGAACATCTGGTAGAGGTTGCCGCCTTTCTCCTTGGCTCGGCCCAGGGCGGTCTCCGCCGCCTGCAGCAGGTTGCCCTGCGGGCACTGGTCGATGGCGGCGACGCCCATGCTGGCGGTGATGAAGAGTTCCTGGTTCTCGTAGCACAGCTGCTCGGTGAAGGCGCCCTGCATGCGCTCGGCCACGCGCAAGGCGTCCCCCTGATGGTTGAGGTTGTCGATCAGCACGGCGAACTTCACCCCGCCCAGGTAGGCCAGGGTGTCGGAGGGCCGCGCCAGATTCTGCAGGCGCAGGGAGAGGGCGATCAGCAGCTGGTTGGTGGCGTGGTGGCCGAGGCTCTCCTGGATCAGGTGCAGGCGGTCCGGCTCGATCAGCAGCAGGGCGAACAGGCTGTCGCGGTGGCGGGCGCGGCGGGTCATGCAGCGCTCCAGGCGGTCGTCGAACAGCACGCGATTGGGCAGGTTGGTCAGCGCGTCCACCGTCTTGCGCTCGGTGAGATCGGTGCAGGAACCGGCCAGGCGCACCACACGGCCGCTGGCATCGCGCTTGCCCTGGCCGCGGCAGAGCAGCCAGCAGCAGTCCCCGGTCCGGTTGTAGGCGCGCACCTCCACCTGGAAATGCGCGGCGCGGCCGGCCAGATGGGCCTTGAAGGCGGCCTTGAGCTTGCCGCGGTCGCTCTCGTAGACCCGCTCCAGCCACAGGTCCAGGCGGTCGGGCAGGTCCTCCTCGGAGTAGCCGAGAATGGCCCGCAGGCGTGGCGAGAAATAGATGCGCCGGCTGCGCCGGTTCCAATCCCACATGCCGTCGTTGCTGGAGTGGGCGATCAGTTGATAGAACTCGTGGCTCTCTTCGGCGGCCTGTTCGGCACGCTTGAAGGCCAGCTGGGTGCGCACCCGCGCCAGGGCCACGGCGAAGTCGAAGGGCTTGACCAGATAGTCGTTGGCGCCATGGTCCAGGGCCCCGACTATCACCTCGCTCTGGCTGCGGGCGGTCACCATGACGACCGGCAAGACCTGCTGGCTATGGCTCTGGCGGATGCGATCGAGCGCCTCCAGGCCATCCATGTCGGGCATCATGATGTCCAGCAGGACCAGGTCCGGCGTGTCATCGGCGATGCTCTGCAGCGCCTCCCGGCCGCTGCCGGCCAGGCGCACGCGATAGCCATGGCGCTGCAGGCGGCGGCTGAGGATGTCGCGGTTGGTCTCCTCGTCGTCCACCACCAGGATGGTGGGCGCCTGGTCGGGGTCAGCTAGAGGCGGCATCGGCATCCTCCGGAGCTTCCTGCGGCGGGGTCGCAGGTATCCGCATGCGGAACACCGTGCCCTGGCCAGGCTGGCTGTCGACGGTGATCTCGCCACCCAGTACCTGGCACAGGCCGTGGGTGATCGCCAGGCCGAGGCCGGTGCCGCCGTACTTGCGGGTGATCGAGCTGTCGCCCTGGCTGAACGGCCGGAACAGCCTGGCCAGCTGTCCGGCATCCATGCCGATGCCGGTGTCGCTGACCTGGAAGCTATACCACTCGCCGTCCTGTTGTCGCTCGCGCTGGATGGAGAGGGTGACGGTACCGTTCTCGGTGAACTTGCAGGCGTTGCTCAGCAGGTTGTACAGGCACTGGCTGAGCTTGAGGCGGTCGCTGACCAGCTCGCCTAAATCATCCGCCATCTGCACGTCGAGACGGTTGGCGTTCTTCTGCGCCAGGGGGGCGAGGGTGTCCCGCAGGTTGGCGGTCAATGCGTCGAGGCGGATGCTGCCGGCGTGCAGTTCCATCTTGCCGGCCTCCAGCTTGGTGAAGTCCAGCACCTCGTCGATCAGCATCTTCAGGTGCTGGGCGGCACCCTGGATCTTGCGCTGGTCCTCGATCAGTTGGCCGAGTCCGGCGTCTTCCAGCTCTTCCAGGAGCATCTCGCTGTAGCTGATCACCGCGTGCAGGGGGGTGCGCAGTTCGTGGCTGACGGAGGCGACGAACTGGCTCTTGATGCGGCTGGCCTCCAGTGCCTGGTCGCGCGCCGCCACCAGCTCGAGGGTGCGCTCGTGTACCCGCTCCTCCAGCGTGCCGTTGAGCCGGAGCAGTTCCTGGTTGGCCTGGTAGAGCTCCAGGCTCTTGCTTTCCAGCAGGGCCTCGGCGTTCTTGCGCGCGGCTCGCTCGCGCTCCAGCTGGCGCAACAGCAGGCCCGGATCGGGCGCGTTGGCGTTCATGGCCGGCGCCGCACCAGGGTGAAGCGGCTGCGGTTGTTGGCGCCGCTTTCCAGGTCCTCGCGGCGCACGTCGATGGGCTCGCCATAGTGCGCGACGCAGCCGAGGATCAGCCCTTCGGCGAGGTCGGCGAAGGGGCGGCGCGACTGGTAGATCATCACCAGGCTGTCCGGCCCGTGGTCCTCGTAGGCGAAGCTGGGCAGTTCCGCGTCCGGGTAGAGCTTGCGGACCTCCACATGGATGTAGTGCTCGATGCAGCGCAGGAAGTCGAAGGCCGAGGTCACGCCCTGGAACAGTTGCGGGTAGCCGAGGGCGAAGCGCTCGAACAGGTGTTCGCCGAAGGCCTTGATCAGGTCGGGGGCGGCTACCCCAGTGGTTCCGCTGAGAGCCGCCACCAGCTTCACCAGCTCCTGATGCTCGTAGGTGCCCACCGAAGTGTAGGCGCCGTCGTTGTCCAGCCGGGCCTGGGTGATGATCTGGTCCAGGGTCTCCAGGCCGAAGCGGTTCTCGACCATTTCCAGGAACTCGGTGAACACCACGCCTTTCATGCAATCCTCCTTGCCCATGGGGCACTTGCGACGGGCGGCTATCTCTGCGCGTTCCCTAACTATAGAAGAGCGATGGCGAGGGGGTGCCCGGGCGGGCAGGGGCTCAGCGGATCATGCCGTGGCCGCGGGCCATCAGCGCGGCCAGCAGCGGCAGGCATAGCAGGAGCAGCAGTTCCAGACGGATGGTCAGGATCACCCATCTGGCCTGGTACGGGGCGATGGCCGGCGTCTGTCCGGCCAGCAGGCCGTTGCGCCAGTTGAAGAAGGTCAGGGTCGGATAGATCGACAGCAGGCCGACCAGCAGGAACAGGCCGATCTTGGCGTGGAACAGCCCGTTGTGCAGGTAGTAGTCCAGTCCCTTGCCGAACCACAGCACCCGCACCAGACCGGTGATCAGCACCAGGCCGGCGCTGGCGCCGTAGGCGATGTCGATACGCTGCAGACGGCGCGCCGTGGCGACGTCCAGCTCGGGTTTGAACAGCAGGTGCTCGGCGGTGAGCAGGGCGAACAGGACGAAGATCGACAGGTAGTGCAGGCTGGCGGCGATGGCGTCGGCCATGGGGAGTCCCTTCCTCAGGTGTTGTCGGGGGCGTGCTGGGTTCGGTTGCGGCCCAGCTGCTTGGCCTGGTACAGGGCAGCGTCGGCGCGTTCCAGCAGACTGGCCTTCGACTCGCCGGGTTGTCCCAGGGCGGTGCCCAGGCTGGCGGTGATGCCATGCAGGCGCTCGCCGATGCGCATCGGTTCGTCGGCGATGGCGCGGCGCACTCGCTCGGCGATCAGGCCCAGCTCCTGGGCGTCGTGTACCGCCAGCAGGGCGACGAACTCCTCGCCGCCCAGGCGCAGCAGCAGATCGTCCGGGCGCAGTGCCGTGGCCATGCGCCGTGCGCTCTGCCACAGCACCTGGTCGCCGCCGGCGTGACCGAACTGGTCGTTGACCTGCTTGAAATGATCGAGGTCGATGTAGAGGGCCCCCAGACGCTGGCCGGCGTCCTGCGCGGCGGCCGCTTCGCGGGGGTAGAAGCGCTCGAGTGCGGCGCGGTTCCATAGCTGGGTCAGCGGGTCGATCAGCGCCTTGCGTTGCTCGCGATTCACCGCCTCGCGCAGCCGACGCGCCTGCTGCCCCACGCTGCGCAGGTGCAGATAACCCTCCACCAGGGTGCCCAGGTCGCGCAGGCGCAGGCGCTCTTCCTGGCTCAGCTGGCGTGGCGCGGAGTGGATCAGGCAGAGGGTGCCGATCGGCTGCTCGTCGCGGCTGTAGAGGGGCTGGCCGGCATAGAAGCGGATGAAGGGCGGGCCGCTGACCAGGGGGTTGTCGGCGAAGCGCGGGTCGTCCAGAGCGTTCTCCACCACCAGCGGGCTGCGCGCCGCCACGGCGTGGCCGCAGAAGGAGATGTCGCGTGGCGTCTCGCTCGCTTCCAGGCCGATGCGCGCCTTGAACCATTGGCGGTCGCGGTCGACCAGGCTGACCAGCACGGTCTCCACCCGGTACAGCTCACGGGTCAGGCGTACCAGGGTGTCCAGGTAGAGCTCGGCCGGCGTGTCGAGCAGCTCCAGATCGTCCAGCGCACGCTGGCGCAGCTTCTCGTCGGCGGGGATGGGGGCTGACTGCATATAGGTCTCCACTCACGGACTGGCGGCGAGCCAGGCATCTCGGCGCTGCAGGCGCCAGCCGAGATAGGCCAGGCTGAGCCCGCGCATCAGCATAAAGCATAGAAGGGCCAGCCACAGACCGTGGTTGCCCAGGCCCTGCAGCAGCCAGCCGAGGAGCAGGCCCAGGGCCGTACTGAACAGCATGGCGTCGCGCATCTCCCGCGCCCGGGTGGCGCCGATGAACAGGCCGTCGAGCAGGTAGCTCCATACCGCGACCAGAGGCAGCAGGGCCAGGTAGGGCAGGTAGGGATAGGCCGCCGCGCGCACCGTGGCGATGTCGCTCTGCAGCTCGATGAACAGGCGGCCGGCGAGCAGGAACAACAGGGCGAACAGCAGGCTGCCGAGCAGCGACCAGCCGCCCGCCACCACCAGGGCGCGGCGCAGTGCCAGGCGGTCGCCCGCGCCTATGGCGTGACCGCACAGGGCCTCCACCGCATGGGCCAGGCCGTCCAGGGCGAAGGCGGCGAGCAGCAGGCCGTTGAGCAGCAGGGCGTTGCCCGCCACGGTCGCGTCGCCCAGGCGGGTGCCCTGCAGCGTGACCAGGAAGAACACCAGCTGCAGCGCCAGGGTGCGCAGCAGGATGTCGCGATTCACCGCCAGCAGCGCCTGCCAGCCCTGCCAGCGGCGCAGCCGGGCCAAGGCCAGCTGGCCGGGATGGCGGCCCAGGGTGCGCCAGGCCAGGGCCAGGCCGAGCAGGGCGCCGCACCATTCGGCCACCACCGAGGCGCGCGCCGAGCCGAGCACGCCCCACTCCAGGCCGAGGACGAACCACAGGTTGAGCACGATGTTCAGCGCGTTGGTGGTGAGCATCACCGTCAGGGCGGCGCGCGCGTTCTGGGTGCCGAGCAGCCAGCCGATCAGCGCGGCCACCGCCAGGGTCGCCGGCAGGCCGAACAGGCGCTCGTGGAAAAAGGCCCGGGTCAGCGCTTCCAGCTCGGCCGAAGGCTGCATCAGGCGCAGGGCCAGGCCGCTCAGCGGCAGCGCCAGCAGGCCGACCAGCAGGGCGATCAGCCCGGCCAGGGCCAGGCTCTGCAGCAGCACCAGGCGCAGCGTATCGCCGTCGCCGCGTCCGACCGCCTGGGCGGCGAAGCCGGTGGCGCTCATGCGCAGGATGCCGAACACCCCCACCAGCATGGCGTACAGGCTGCTGCCCACCACCACCGCGCCGAGCTGGTGGGCGTGCGCCAGGTGGCCGATCACCGTGCTGTCCACCAGGGCCACCAGCGGCACCGAGAGGTTGGACAGGATCATAGGTGCGGCCAGCGCCCAGACCTGGCGATGGGTCGGTGCATGGCGCCAGGCGGCGAGCAGTGCGGACATGGTTGATCCCGGCAAAAAGCCGATTATGGCGGGCCGGCATAGCGCAAAGCCATCTAACGTGTGCCAGGCATAGCAGCAACTGCGCGGCCGGGGTAGGCGGGACGCGCTAGACTGGAAGGCAGGCGATGGCCGCAGCGGTCGCGGCCGAGGAGGTGCAGCATGCGCATGGCAGAAACCCTGGCCCGCAGCCTGAAGCGGGCCGACTGTCACTACGACCTGGTCGAGCACGACCATTCCGCCACCAGCCTGGAGTCGGCGCGCAAGGCGCGCATCCCGGCCGAACGCATGGCCAAATCGGTGGTGCTCGACGACCGTCGCGGCCATTACCTGATGGCCGTATTGCCGGCCAACCGCCTGCTCGACCTGAGCAAGGTGCGCAAGGGGCCCTGGCGCTGGCAGCTGACCCGCGAGCAGAACCTCGGCGGGCTGTTCAAGGACTGCGAGCGTGGCGCCATCCCGGCCATCGGCGAGGCCTACGGCATGGGGATGTTGATCGATCCGGCGCTGACCCGGCAGAGCGACATCTATCTTGAAGCCGGCGATCACGAGAGCCTGGTGCGCCTGCCGATCGAGGATTTCTTCCGTCTGGCGCCCAATGCCCAGCTGTGCGAGTTGTGTGCTTGATGACAGGAATGTGACTTTTGAGTCAGGATTCGCCCTGCGCCACTCGCCTGTGCGGCGGTGGCGCCGTGAAGGGCGTTCTGCGCGATTCAAGATATCCCGGCCATCGGCCGATAGCCGGGGCAGGAGCGTGCGCTCGAAAACCAACGGGGCGAGGGTATGGGCATGCAGTTTTGGCAACGTAGTATCCGCTGGCAGTTGATTCTCAGCATGGGGGCGGCCTTGCTGGTCAGCGTCCTGATCGTCATCTTCATCTATTCCGGAGTGGCCAACCGCCAGGTGGAGAAGTACCTGGTCAACGGCGAGCTGCCGGCCCGGGTCGAGGCGGTGCGCAACGATCTCGAACGGGTGCTGGCCACGCCGCTGGAGCAGGCGCGCGCCATCGCCGGCAACAGCCTGGTGGCCGACTGGCTGGCCAACGGCGAGGACCCCGCGCGCCTGCCTGAGATGCAGCGCTACCTGCAGAAGGAAAAGGTCGCCGGCGGCACCCTCGCCACCTTCATCGTGGCGCTGGAGTCCGGCCACTACATGACCGGCGAGGGCCTCGAACGGACCCTGACGCGGGGCCCGGATTCGGCCTGGTTCTACGGCTTCGTCGACAGCGGCAAGCAGCGTTCGCTGGACATCGATATCGACGACTCGACCAAGGTCCCCACGCTGTTCATCAACCAGCGCATCGAGGCCGGCGGCAAGACTCTCGGCGTCGGTGGCCTGGGCCTGGGCCTGAGCGCCATGAGCGATCTGGTCAGTGGCTTCCGCCTGGGCGAGGCCGGGCGGGTCTACCTGGTCGACGCCGGTGGCAAGGTCAAGGTCCACCCGGACGCCAAGCTCAGCGACCAGGCCAGCCTGAGCCAGCTGGTCGGCGACGCGCAGGCGCGCCAGCTGATGGCCGGCGACGGCAAGAGCCTGAGCTTCGAGCGCGATGGCGAGGGCTTTTTGGCCATGGCCCTGCCGCTGAAGTCGATCGACTGGCAACTGGTCGCCGAGATTCCCGAGGCGCAGGTCTACGGTGAGGCACGCCAGGCCCTGCTGACCAGCGCACTGATCGGCGGCGCCGTGCTGCTGGCCTGCCTGGGCCTGGTGGTGCTGCTGGCGCGCGGCCTGGTGCGGCCGATCCAGCGGGTCACCGCCGCGCTGGTGGAGATCGGTGGTGGTGGCGGCGATCTGACCCGCCGCCTGGACGACTCGCGGGCCGACGAGCTGGGCGACCTGGCACGCGGCTTCAACCGCTTCCTCGAGGGCCAGCGCCAGCTGATCGGCGAGGTGCTGGCCACCAGCGAACGCCTGCGCGATTCGGTGCAGCAGGTCAGCCAGGTGGTGGAGAACACCGCGACGCGTTCCGGCCAGCAGCAGGAGATGACCGACCTGGTCGCCACCGCGGTGCACGAGATGGGCCTGACCGTGCAGGAGATCGCGCGCAACGCCGGCTCGGCCGCCGAGGTGTCGCAGAGCGCGCGCGACGAGGCGGCCAGCGCGCGCACCCAGGTCAACGGCTCGATCGCCCATATCCAGCGCATGTCCGGCGAGATCGGCACGGCGGCTGAGGCGGTCAGCGAACTGGCCGCCCAGGTGGCGTCCATCGACCAGGTGCTGGCGGTGATTCGCGGCATCGCCGAGCAGACCAATCTGCTGGCGCTCAACGCCGCCATCGAGGCGGCCCGTGCCGGCGAGCAGGGCCGCGGCTTCGCCGTGGTGGCCGACGAGGTGCGCACCCTGGCCAGCCGCACGCAGAACTCCACCGACGAGATTCAGCAGATGATCCTGCGCCTCAAGCAGGGCGCCGAGGCGGCGGTCAGCTCCATGCAGGCGGGGCAGAGTGCCACCGGGGTCGGCGTCGAGGCCAGCGAGGGCACCGGGCGCGCCCTGGAGTCTATCGCCGATCAGGTCGAGCGCCTCAGTGACATGAACCATCAGGTCGCCACCGCCACCGAGGAGCAGAGCTCGGTGACCGAGGAGATCAACCGCAACGTGCAGGGTATCGCCGACCTGGCGCATTCGACCGCCAGCGAGGTGACGGTGTGCCGCGAGCATTGCCAGAGCCTCAAGGGCCTGGCCGAGGCGCTCGGCTCGCAAATGGGACGTTTCCGACTGTAAGCGGGGCGGGCCTCGTCTATAGTGCAGGGCCTCAGATTCCCCTGCGAGGCCCGCCATGCATTACAAAGGACTGTTGTTGGCTCTCGCGCTCAGCCTGCTGGGCGCCTGCGATTCCTCCACGCCCCCGCCGGCCGGAAAGGTGGATGCGGAGGTCGCCGCCAGGCCGGCCACGGACCGCGCCGCACTGGCCGCGCGCTACGCCGGCCGCGAGCTGAGGGTGGCGGATGCCTCGGAGATCCAGTTGGACGGCGCCAGTACCCTGGCGGTCAGCTTCAGCGTGCCGCTCGATCCCGAACAGGATTTCGCCAGCAAGCTGCACCTGGTGGACCGCAAGAGCGGCAAGGTGGACGGCGCCTGGGAACTGTCGGACAACCTGATGGAGCTGCGCCTGCGCCACCTGGAACCCAAGCGCAAGCTGGTGCTCACGGTGGATCGCGGCCTGCGCGCGATCAACGGCGGCGAGCTGGCCGCCGAGTACAGCGCCAGCATCGACACCCGCGACCTGCAGCCCACGGTCGGCTTCGCCAGCCGCGGCTCGCTGCTGCCCACGCGCCTGGCCGAGGGCCTGCCGGTGATCGCGCTGAACGTCGACAAGGTCAACGTCGAGTTCTTCCGTATCCGCCAGCAGGCGCTGCCCAGCTTCCTCGCCCGCTGGGGACGCGGCGCCAATCTGGACACCTGGGAGGCCCGCGAGCTGCTGCCGATGGCCGAGCTGGTCTATGGCGGGCGCTTCGACCTCAACCCGGCGCGCAACGTGCGCGAGACCCTGCTGCTGCCCATCGCCGGGCTGGAGCCCTTCAAGCAGCCGGGCGTGTACCTGGCGGTGATGCGCGAGGCCGGCACCTACAACTATTCGCAGCCAGCGACCCTGTTCACCCTGAGCGACATCGGCCTGTCCGTGCACCGCTACCACGGCCGCCTGGACGCCTTCGCCCAGGCCCTGGAAGGCGGCCGGGCGCTGTCCGGGGTGGAGATCGAGCTGCTCAACGACAAGGGCGCGCTGGTCGCCAGCGCCAAGACCGACGGCGCCGGCCATGCCGAGCTGCCGCTGGTCGACAAGGCCGCCCTGGTGCTGGCCCGCCAGGGCGAGCAGACCAGCCTGGTCAACCTCGGCAGCCCGGCCCTGGACCTGGCCGAGTTCGACATCGCCGGCCCGCTGGCCAACCCGCTGCAGTTCTTCGTGTTCGGCCCGCGCGATCTCTATCGCCCCGGTGAGACGGTGCTGCTCAACGCCCTGCTGCGCGACGCCGACGGCCGCGCGGTCGAGCCGCAGCCGGTCAACGTCGAGGTGCGCCGGCCGGACGAGCAGGTCAGCCGCAAGTTCGTCTGGGCGCCGGGCGAGGGCGGCCTGTACCAGTACCAGCTGCAACTGGCCGACCAGGCGCCGACCGGGCGCTGGCAACTGCTGTTCGACTTAGGCGGCGGGCGTCGCCAGGTCCACGAGTTCCTGGTCGAGGACTTCCTCCCCGAGCGCCTGGCCCTGGAGCTGAAAGGCAACGACCAGCCCCTGGCTCCGAGCGACGAGGCCAGTTTCCAGATCGAGGGCCGTTACCTCTACGGCGCGCCGGCTTCCGGCAACCGGCTCGGCGGCCAGGTCTACGTGCGCCCGCTGCGCGAGGCGGTGGCGGCGCTGCCCGGCTACCAGTTCGGTTCGCTCACCGAGGATGAGCTGAGCCAGGATCTGGAGCTGGAGGAGATCGCTCTGGATGCCCAGGGCAAGGCCACCCTCAAGCTGGAGAACCGCTGGAGCGAGGCCCGCTCGCCGCTGCAGCTGATCCTCCAGGCCAGCCTGCAGGAGTCCGGCGGTCGTCCCATCACCCGCCGCTTGGTGCAGCCGGTATGGCCGGCCGAGCGTCTGCCGGGGCTGCGTACGCTGTTCGACGGCGACGAGGTCGACGGCAACGGCCTGGCCGAGGTCGAGGTGCTGCTGGCCGATGCGGCCGGCAACAAGCTGGCCAGCGACGGCCTGCAGGTGCGCCTGATCCGCGAGCGCCGCGATTTCTACTGGAGCTTCTCCGAGAGCGACGGCTGGAGCTACCACTACAACGAGAAGTTCCTCAACCTCGGCGAGCAGAGCGTCAGGGTCGAGGCCGGCGGCACCGCCAAGGTCGGCTTCCCGGTGGAGTGGGGGCCCTACCGAGTCGAGGTCAGCGATCCGGCGACCGGCATCATGAGCAGCCTGCGCTTCTGGGCCGGCTACTCCTGGCAGGACAACGCGGGCGGCGGCGCGGTGCGCCCGGACCAGGTCAAGCTGGCCCTGGACAAGCCGGCCTATGGCGCCGGCGACACGGCCAGGGTCACGGTCACGCCGCCGGCCGCCGGCAGCGGCTACCTGCTGGTCGAGTCCAGCGACGGCCCGTTGTGGTGGCGGGAGATCGAGGTACCGGCCGGCGGCGAGAGTTTCGACATCCCCCTGGCCAAGGACTGGGCGCGCCACGACCTGTATGTCAGTGCCCTGGTCATCCGTCCCGGCGAGCGCCAGGCGCATGCCACGCCCAAGCGCGCCGTGGGCCTGCTGCACCTGCCGTTCGACCGCGAACCGCGCAAGCTGCAGCTGAGCCTCAGCGCCCCCGAGAAGATGCGCCCGCAGCAGCCGCTGAAGGTCAAGGTGCAGGCCAGGAACGCCGACGGCAGCGTGCCGGAGAGGGTCAGCGTGCTGCTGGCGGCGGTGGACGTCGGCATCCTCAATATCACCGAGTACCAGACCCCCGATCCCTTCGCCGCGCTGTTCGGGCGCAAGGCCTACGGTGTCGATCAACTGGATGTCTACGGCCAGTTGATCGAGGCCGGTCAGGGCCGCCTGGCCACGCTGGCCTTCGGCGGCGACGCGGCACTGGCCAAGGGCGGCAAGCGGCCGGACACCAGCGTCACCATAGTCGCGCTGCAGAGCGCGCCGCTGCAGTTGAACGGCCAGGGCGAGGGCGAAGTCAGCCTGGACATTCCCGACTTCAATGGCGAGCTGCGCCTGATGGCCCAGGCCTGGAGCGACGAGCGCTACGGCATGGGTGAGGGCAAGACGGTGGTCGCCGCGCCGCTGGTGGCCGAGCTGTCGGCGCCGCGCTTCCTCGCTGGCGGCGACGAGACCCGCCTGGCGCTGGACCTGACCAACCTGTCCGGCACCGTGCAGCAGCTCGAAGTGCGGGTCGAGGCCGAAGGTCAGTTGAGCCTGAGCGAGACGCCCGAGGGTTACAGCGCGCCGATTCGCCTCGAACAGGCCCAGCGCAGCACATTGCGCATCCCGGTGCGCGCCGCCGGTGGCTACGGCGCCGGCATACTGCGGGTGCGGGTCGAGGGCCTCGAGCTGCCGGGCGAAAACCTGCCGCCCTTTGCCCGCGAGTGGCGCATCGGCGTGCGCTCGGCCTGGCCGGCGCAGCAGCAGCACCTGCGCAGCGTGCTGCAGGGCCAGCCCTGGCAGCTGCCGGCCAGTACCCTGGCGGCCTTCGAGCCGGCCGGGCGCGAGGCGCTGCTCAGCGTCTCCAGCCGCCCGCCGCTGAACCTGGCCGAGCAGATCCGGGCGCTCAAGGCCTATCCCTACGGCTGCCTGGAGCAGACCACCAGCGGCCTGTACCCCTCGCTCTATGCCGACGCCGCGACGCTCGAGCGCCTCGGCCTGGCAGGCGAGCCGGACGAGCAGCGCCGCCGCGCCATCGAGATCGGCATCGAACGCCTGCTCGGCATGCAGCGCTACAACGGCAGCTTCGGCCTGTGGGGCGCCGACGCCGACGAGGAATACTGGCTGAGCGCCTATGTCACCGACTTCCTCCTGCGCGCCCGCGAGCAAGGCTTCGCCGTGCCGCCGCAGGCCCTGGAGAGGGCCAGCCAGCGCCTGCTGCGCTACCTGCAGGATCGCCAGCTGGTCGATGCCGGCTACAGCGACGACCTCAACCACACCCGCTTCGCCGTGCAGGCCTATGCCGGCCTGGTACTGGCGCGCAGTCAGCAGGCGCCGCTGGGCAGCCTGCGCGCCCTGTACGACCGCCGCGCCGACGCCAGGTCCGGCCTGCCGCTGGTGCAGCTGGCCGTGGCCCTGCAGAAGATGGGCGACAAGCCGCGCGCCGACGAGGCGCTGGCCCTCGGCCTGGGCCTGGGGCGTTCGCGCAAGGCGTGGCTGGGCGACTATGGCAGCCCGCTGCGCGACCAGGCGCTGATCTATGCCCTGCTGGAGGAGAACGGCCTGGGCGCGTCCAGTCGCGATCAACTGCTGTTCGCGCTGGCCGAGGAGCGTGCGCTGCAGCGCTATCTCTCGACCCAGGAACGCAACGCCCTGTTCCTCGCCGGCCGCGGTCTGGTCAAGCAGCCGGAGGCCGACTGGCTCGCGGTGCTGGAGGCCGGCGGCCAGCGGCGCGAGCTGAGCAACGCAAGCCCGGCCCTGAGGCTGGACGGTGCCGGCCTGAGCGAGCCGCTGAGCCTGAGCAGCGCGTTCGAGGGCAAGCTCTACCAGCAGCTGACCCTCTCCGGCTACCCGACCTCGGCGCCGGCGCCGCGCAGCCACAACCTCAGCATCGAGCGCGGCTTCTACGGCCTGGATGGCCGCCCGTTGGACCTGGGCAACCTGGCCAGCGGCCAACTGGTGCTGGTGCACCTGGCCGTGCGCGCCGAGGAGCGCGTGCCGGATGCGCTGGTGGTGGACCTGCTGCCGGCCGGCCTGGAGCTGGAGAACCAGAACCTGGCGCAGAGCGCGGCCAGCCTGGACGACGCCAGCAGCGCGGTGAAGGAGTGGCACAAGGCGATGCAGCACGCGGCGATCAAGCACCAGGAGTTCCGCGACGACCGTTTCGTCGCCGCCGTCGACATCAGCGGCTACGACACTACCCACCTGCTGTACCTGGCCCGCGCCGTCACCCCCGGCAGCTACCGGGTGCCGCCGCCGCAGGTGGAGTCCATGTATCGCCCGGCGTGGAATGCCATCGGTGCGACGGAGGAGCGGCTGGTGGTGAGGGAGCGCTGAAAGGCGTCCTTTCCCGCCGCTCAGTTGCCAGGCCGAGCCGGTTCATCAGGGCAACACCTGCAGCAGATGTGCCTCGAACTGCTCGACTATCGCCGCCCAGCCCAGCCTGCCGGCATGCTGGCGGGCGTTCAGGCGTACTCGGCGCAGGCTCTCCTCGTCCTCCAGCAGCCAGCGCGCGGCCTCGATAAAGGCCTGCTCGTCACCGGGGCTGGCCAGGCCGCCGTTGTGGCCGTGGCGAATGTGCTGGGCGGCCGCCGCCTGGTCGAAGGCGACCACCGCCAGGCCCGAGGCCAGGGCCTCCAGCACCACGTTGCCGAAGGTTTCGGAGAGGCTGGGGAAGAGGAACAGGTCGCCGCTGGCATAGTGTGCCGCTAGCGCCTCGCCGCGCTGCACGCCGCAGAACAGGGCGTGCGGATGCTCCGCCTGCAGCTGGGCCCGTTGCGGGCCGTCGCCGACCAGCACCAGGCGCAGGCGGCGCTGCGGTAGCGCGCGTTGCAGCTCGCGAAAGGCGCGGCTGAGCAGTTGCAGGTTCTTCTCCGCCGCCAGGCGGCCGACATGCAGTACGGCGATCTCGTCTTCCTCCAGTCCCCAGGCGGCGCGCAGCTCGGCGGAGCGCCGCGTCGGGTGGAACAGCTGGCCGTCGACGCCGCGCGCCAGCAGCTCCAGGCGCTCGAAGCCGCGCCGCTGCAGTTCCACGCGCTGGCTGGCGCTGGGTACCAGGGTCAGCCTTGTGCGGTTGTGGAACCAGCGCAGATAGCCGGTCAGCAGGCGGCTGAGCAGGCTCAGGCCGTAGTGCTCGCTGTACTGCTGGAAGTTGGTGTGGAAGCCGCTGACTACCGGGATACCCAGGCGCCGTGCGGCGCGCAGGGCGGACAGGCCGAGCGGGCCCTCGGTGGCGATATACAGCACGTCGGGGCGGTTGCGCTGCCAGCGCCGCAGCAGCTTGTGCAGGGCCGACTGGCCCCACTGCAGGCCGGCATAGCCGGGCAGCGGCCAGCCGCGGGTCAGCAGCAGGTTCTCGTCGCCGCCATGCGTCTCGCCGGCCTGGCGCGGGCGCACCAGCTGCAGGCGGTGGCCGCGCGCGCGCAGGCCGCTGCACAGGCGTTCGAGGGTGTTGGCCACGCCGTTGATTTCCGGCGCAAAGGTCTCGCTGACCAGGGCGATATGCAGGGGTGTGACATTCATCGTGCCAGTCTGCGACGACACGATGAAGTTCGGGTGACGCTCGGGTTACGGCGTCGTGACGTCGCGCTCGCGCACCCAGAACAGGGTGGCGCCGGCCACCGCCGCCGGCATCACCAGGATATTGACGAAGGGCACCAGCAGCGCCAGGTAGGTGGCGCCACCGAAGCCCAGGCTCTGCCAGCGTTTCTCGCGCAGCCAGGCGAGCATCTCGTCCCAGCCCAGCTTGTTGTTGTCCGCCGGGTAGTCGATGTACTGCACCGCCATCATCCACACGCCGAAGAGAATCCACAGCGGGGCGGCGACCAGATTGAGCACCGGCACGAAGGTGAGGATCAGCAGGGGGAGGGCCCGCGGCAGGAAGTAGACCAGTTTGCGCAGCTCGCGGCCCAGGGTGCGCGGCACCATGGCCAGCAGCTCGGCCCAGCTGAAGGGCGGGAAGTCGTCGCGGCCGCGCAGCACCACTTCGACCTTCTCGGCGAGGAAGCCGTTGAACGGTGCGGCGATGATGTTGGCAAGCAGGGTGAAGGTGAAGAACATGATCACCAGCACCAGCAGCACGAACAGTGGCCACAGCAGGTATTCGAGGAAGCCCAGCCAGTCCGGTAGGTTGGGCATCACGCTGTCGACCCAGCCGCCGAACTGCTGCATGGCCAGCACGATCAGGCCGATAAACAGCAGGGTATTGACCGCCAGGGGCAGCAGGACGAACAGGCGCAGGCCGGGGCTGAGGACCAGTTTCAGGCCTTGGCCCAGGTACTGGGGGCCGGACAGGGCGGGGGTAGGCATGATGAGCTCCGCTGCGGTGAAAACGCGCCGACCTTAACCAGTTTAGGGGGCGGAGGAAAGCGGTTCGGCGCGGTACAGGCAGGCGCGGTTGCGCTCGCGCTTGGCCTCGTACATGGCGGCATCGGCGGCTCTGGTCAGGCCTTCCACGCTGCTGGCGTGGCGCGGGTAGAGGGCGATGCCGATACTCGGTGTAACAAAGTCGATGCTCAGCGAGCCGACGCCGATGGCGCTGCCCAGCACGGAGAGCAGGCGTTCGGCGAGCTTGAGCGAGGTCGTCTCGTCGCCGCGCGGCAGGATCAGGGTGAACTCGTCGCCGCCCAGGCGATAGACCAGGTCCGGCTGGCGCACCGCGCTGCGCAGGCGCTCGGCGATATGCCGCAGCAGGGCGTCGCCGACATCGTGGCCGAAGCGGTCGTTGACCTCCTTGAAGTGGTCCAGGTCGAGAAACAGCAGGGCCAGAGGGCCGTCGTCCTGTTGCAGCGCCTGGCGCAACTGCTCGGTGAAGGCCTTGCGGTTGCCCAGGCCGGTCAGCGGGTCGCGATAGGCCATGTCCAGCAACTGGTTCTGGTAGGCCACCTGGGCGCCTATGTCGCGCAGTATGCCGCGGTAGCCGGCGAACTCGCCCTGGCCCCCCAGGATCGGCGAGACGCGCGTCTCGTAGTGGCCCTGGCTGCCGTCATGGCGGCGCAGCGGCGCGGCGAAGCTGGTGTTGCCGGACCGGCTGCGCGTCTGGCCGAAGCGCGCGCGGGCCCGCGCAAGATCGTCGGCCTCCAGCAGCGTCTCGTAGGAGCGCGACAGCAGCTGCTCCGGCCGATAGCCGAGCATCTCGCAGAGGGCGCGGTTGACCGCGACTATTCTGCCCTCCGGGTCCAGCTCGAAATAGCCGTCCTGGATCGCGTCCAGAATCTCGCGGTCGCGCTCCTCGCTGCGATCCAGGCGTTCGAGCATGCGATTGATTCCCGTGGCCAGGCGGCCGAGCTCGTCGCCACCGCGATCGCTCAGGCGCCAACCGCTGCTGCTCGGGCCTATGTCGGCGATCTCCCGGTGCATGCGCGAGACGCGGCGCAGGATGGCGAACTCCAGGCCGAGAAAGATCAGCAGCCAGCTCAACGCGCCTATGGCGCCGGCCTGCAGCAGGAAGATGGCGATGGCCTTGTGCCCCTCGTGGTACAGGCGCCGGTCGCGAGTGAGTTCCAGCGCCAGTTCGGGCTCGCCCAGGCCGTTGCGAAACAACAGCAGCACCTGCTGGAGCTCGTCGTCGAGGAGGCGCCGCGGACTGATTTCGATCCGGTTGGCGCTGCCAGGCTCTTGCCCGGGCAGCTCGCGGCCGCGAGCCGGCTCGCGGGCGTGCGGCAGCAGGCGCAGGGTGGCGTCGAGCTTGGCCTGCAGGCGTTCGGCACGCTCGCTATCGAGGAAGTGTCCGGCGACCAGGGTGCCGGCGCTGGGCAGGTTGCCCTGGTTGTCGCTGATATTGCCCATCGCCAGCATCAGCGGCACGCCCTGGGCCGTGACCAGCTGGCCGCTCGGGGCCTCGTCCGGGCCGATGCGCAGGCGTCTGGCCAGGTTCAGGATGCTGGCGCGCAGTGCGGCGTGGCTGGCTGGCCTGTCCTGGCTCAGGACGAGCAGATCCGGCAGGTCGGGCGGCAGCCACTGCTCGGCGCGCACCCGGCCTTGCGGGTCGAGGTAGACCATGAAGTCGAAATTCAGCTGGCGCAGTATCTCGGGTTCGAGGCTGCGCTGGGGGAAGTCCGGATAGTTGCCCTGCATGAACGCGTAGCTGTCGTCCCAGTGGGCGTGGGTCGCCAGCAGGTCGAGGTGGCGCTTCAGGTCGGTGTCGAGCAGGGCGCGCAGGCGTTCGGCCTCGGCCTCCAGCTGCTTGGCGTCCTGCAGGTCGAAGCGGCTGAGGATCAGGCTCTGCGAGAGCAGGTAGGCGAAGCCCAGAGACAGTAGTAGCAGGGGTGCGAACAGCCAGAGGAGACGTTTGCGCAGTGTCATGCCGGGGCGGCCAGGGGGCGGGGGATTGAGGCGAGTATAGTCAAGGGCCCGCGGCGACATAGACTGGGACTATCGGCCGTATTGAGAATGGGCATTTTCTCCGCCATCGTCGCCTGGGTAGCCTTGCCGGCAATTCCCTTTGTCGGGGTCGTCCATGCCTCCCAAGCCTTCCCCAAGCGCTTGCGGACGCCCCCTTTTATGCAGGAGCCGGTCATGTCCGTTACCCGCCACGCTCGCGTCATCATCCTCGGCTCCGGTCCGGCCGGTTACAGCGCCGCCGTATATGCGGCCCGCGCCAATCTCAAGCCGTTGCTGATCACCGGCATCCAGGCCGGTGGCCAGCTGACCACCACCACCGAAGTGGACAACTGGCCCGGCGACCCGCACGGCCTCACGGGCCCTGCGCTGATGCAGCGCATGCAGGAGCATGCCGAGCGCTTCGAGACCGAGATCGTTTTCGACCACATCAATGCCGTGGACCTGGCCGGCAAGCCCTTCACCCTGGTCGGCGACAGCGGCACCTACACCGCCGATGCGCTGATCATCGCCACCGGCGCCAGTGCCCGCTATCTGGGCCTGCCTTCCGAGCAGGCGTTCATGGGCAAGGGCGTGTCCGCCTGCGCCACCTGCGACGGCTTCTTCTACCGCAACCGCGAGGTGGCGGTGGTAGGCGGCGGCAACACCGCGGTGGAGGAGGCGCTGTACCTGGCCAACATCGCCAGCAAGGTGACCCTGGTGCACCGCCGCGAGACTTTTCGCGCCGAGAAGATCCTGCAGGACAAGCTGCGCGCGCGCATCGCCGAGGGCAGGATCGAGCTGCGTCTGAACGCTGAGGTGGACGAGGTGCTGGGCAACGCCATGGGCGTCACCGGCGTGCGTCTGAATCACGCCGATGGTGCCCGCAGCGAGCTGCAGGTGGACGGCCTTTTCGTCGCCATCGGCCACACCCCCAATACCTCGCTGTTCGACGGCCAGCTGGCACTGCGCGACGGTTATCTGCTGGTCAATGGCGGGCGCGACGGCAATGCCACGGCCACCAGCGTGCCCGGCGTGTTCGCCGCCGGCGATGTGGCCGACTCGGTATACCGCCAGGCCATCACCTCGGCCGGTGCCGGCTGCATGGCGGCGCTGGATGTGGAGCGCTACCTGGATTCGCTCTGAACCGGGGCCCCGCCGCTACGGCGGGGCAGCAAGATAGTTCAAGACAAGGCCGTGCATGGCGGTTAGCCTCCCGCTCTCAAGGAGGTTCCATGTCCCGTCATCACGAATTCCTGCAGGGCGCTCGCGACATGCTGCCGATGCTGCTCGGCGCCATCCCCTTCGGCATCATCTTCGGCAGCCTGGCCGGCGCCGCCGGGCTTTCGCCCTGGGAGGCCGTGGGCATGTCGGCGCTGGTCTTCGCCGGCTCGGCGCAGTTCATCGCCATCAGTCTGCTCGGCGGCGGCGCGACCCTGGCCGTGCTGCTGCTCACCACCCTGGTGGTCAACCTGCGCCACGCCCTGTACAGCGCCAGCCTGCAGCCCCATGTGCGGCATCTGCCGACGCGCTGGCGCGCGCCGCTGGCTTTCTGGCTGACCGACGAGGCCTTCGCCGTGGTTCAGCATCGCTATGCCGAGCTTGATGCCTCGCCGCACAAGCACTGGTACTTCCTCGGCGCCGCGCTGGCCATGTACCTCAACTGGCAGCTGTGCACCTGGGTGGGCCTGCTGTTCGGCCAGGCGGTGCCGAACATCGGCGCCTGGGGCCTGGACTTCGCCATGCTCGCCACCTTTATCGGCATCGTCGTGCCGATGCTGCGCAATCGCCCGCAGGTGGCGGCCGCGCTGGTGGCCGGTGGTGTGGCCCTGGCCTGCCACGCGTTGCCCTACAAGCTCGGCCTGATGGCCGCGGCCTGCGCCGGCATCGCGGTCGGCGTGGCGCTGGAACGGCGCCAACGGCTGCCGCGGGGCGAGGTGTGCTGATGGAAAACTGGCTCCTGATCCTCGGCATGCTGGCGATCACCTTCGCCACCCGCTTCAGCCTGTTCGCCTTTCCCGACCTGCGTTTTCCGCCGCTGGTGCGCCAGGGCCTGCACTACGTGCCCACCGCCGTGCTGAGCGCCATAGTGGTGCCGGGTATGCTGCTGCCGGACGGCGAGCACTGGGCCCTGGGCCTGGACAACGCCTATCTGCTGGCCGGCCTGGCGACCATCGCCATCGCCGCGACCAGCCGCAACCTGTTGGCGACCATCGGCGGCGGCCTGCTGGTGTTCTTCCTGCTGCGCTGGTGGCTGGGGCAGATGCCGCTTTGATCTTCCCCTCTCCCTGTGGGAGAGGGGCAGGGGGTGAGGGTTTTGCCGGCTACGCCGCGTCGCCTATGGCGCCTTCACCCAAGGGGAGAGGGAGCTGCGGCACGAAAGCCGCACGTGGGTGTGGCTTTGCCGGGGCCGGATGCTGTCCAATGCAGGACGGCCCACACAGGTACAAGGACGATGACCCCACACTCGCAATTCGCCCTGCTCGGCACCCGGCGTTTCCTGCCGTTCTTCATCACCCAACTGCTCGGCGCGTTCAACGACAACGTGTTCAAGCAGGGGTTGATCCTCGCCATTTTGTTCAAGCTCAGTGTCAGCGCCGATCGCGATCTGCTGGTCAATCTCTGTGCGCTGCTGTTCATCCTGCCGTTCTTCCTGTTTTCCGCCCTGGGCGGCCAGTTTGGCGAGAAGTTCGCCAAGGATCGCCTGATTCGCCAGATCAAGTTGGCTGAGGTGTTCATCATGCTGCTGGGGGCCGCCGGCTTCCTGCTGGGCAGCCTGCCGTTGCTACTGGCCACGCTGTTCGCCATGGGGACCCAGTCGGCACTGTTCGGCCCGGTGAAGTACTCGATCCTGCCGGCTGCGCTGCGTGAGCAGGAGCTGGTCGGCGGCAACGCCCTGGTAGAGATGGGCACCTTCCTGGCCATTCTCGCCGGCACCATCGGCGCCGGCATGCTGCTGGCCAGCGACAGCTATGCGCTGCTGGTGGCGGTGAGCGTGGTGCTGGTGGCAGTGCTCGGTTACCTGGCCAGTCGCGCCATACCGGCCGCGGCAGCTGCCCTGCCTAGCCTGGCGCTGGACTGGAATATCCTGCGCCAGACCTGGCAGATCATGCGCCTGGGGCTGGGCCAGCGCCCGGCGGTGTCGCGCTCGCTGGTGGGCAACTCCTGGTTCTGGTTTCTCGGGGCGGTGTATCTGACGCAGATCCCGGCGTTCTCCAAGGAGCTGCTGCACGGCGACGAGAGCGTGGTGACCCTGATCCTCGCGGTGTTTTCCATTGGCATCGGCCTGGGCTCGATGCTCTGCGAGCGGATGAGCGGGCACAAGGTGGAGATCGGCCTGGTGCCCTTCGGCTCGGCCGGCCTGACCCTGTTCGGCATCCTGCTCTGGTGGTTCTCCAGCGACTTCCCGCAGGCCGCGGCGGCCTATGATTGGCTGGGCCTGCTCGGTGTCGCTCAGGCCTGGTGGGTGCTCGCCTGCGTCCTCGGCATCGGCATGTTCGGTGGCTTCTACATAGTGCCGCTGTACGCGCTGATCCAGTCGCGCACCGAAGAGCATGAGCGGGCGCGGGTGATCGCCGCCAACAACATCCTCAATGCGCTGTTCATGGTGGCTGCGGCGCTGGTGTCGATCCTCTTCCTCAGCGTCGCCAAGCTGAGCATTCCGCAACTGTTCCTGGCCATTTCGCTGATGAACGTCGCGGTGAACCTGTACATCTTCAAGATCGTCCCCGAGTTCAGCATGCGCTTCCTGATCTGGATGCTCAGCCACTCGATGTACCGGGTGCGCCACCAGAACCTCGAGGCGATCCCGGACGAGGGCGCGGCGGTGCTGGTGTGCAACCACGTGTCCTTCGTCGATGCGCTGCTGATCGGCGGCGCGGTGCGCCGGCCGGTGCGCTTCGTCATGTACTACAAGATCTACGACCTGCCGGTGCTCAACTTCGTGTTCCGCACCGCCGGCACCGTGCCGATCGCCGGGCGCAACGAGGACCCGCAAGTGTTCGAGGCGGCGTTCGCGCGGATTGCCAAGTACCTGGAGGAGGGCGAGCTGGTGTGCATCTTCCCCGAGGGCAAGCTGACCGGCGACGGCGAGATCGACGAGTTCAAGGCCGGGGTCGAGCGCATCCTCGCCGCCAACCCGGTGCCGGTGATTCCCATGGCGCTGCAGGGGCTGTGGGGCAGTTTCTTCAGCCGCGCGCCGCACAAGGGGCTGTTCAAGCGCTTCTGGTCGCGGGTCGACATAGTGGCCGGCGCGGCCTTGCCGGCCGATACCGGGCGCCTGGCCTTGCAGGAGCAGGTCGCGCGGCTGCGTGGCGAGCGGCGCTGAGACGCCGGGCCCGCCTTGTGGCGGGCCTGGTCTTTCTAGTGGCTGAGCTTGAGGCCGATCAGCCCGGCGATGATCAGCCCGGCGCTGGCCAGGCGCAGCAGGGCGACGGATTCGCCGAACAGCAGCACGCCGGCGATCAGCGTGCCGATCGCGCCGACGCCGGTCCAGATGGCGTAGGCGGTGCCCAGCGGCAACTCCTTCATCGCCAGGCCGAGCAGGCCGAGGCTGACGACCATGGCGCCGAGGGTGAGCAGGGTGGGCAGGGGGCGGGTGAATCCGTCGGTGTACTTGAGGCCGACGGCCCAGGCGACCTCGAACAGGCCGGCGAGAAACAGGATGATCCAGGACATGTGAGTGGCTCCGTACTGTAAAGGGCTACGGGCCGTCCCGGATGATCACTCGAAAGGAGTCGCGAGGTCGTCCTCGCGTCGTTCGCTATTCTGCACAGTGCGCTGCACAGGGCAAGCCCGAGAGGACGGGCGGGCCCTGGCAGTGCCTCATGGTGCTCAGATGCCCTGCGGGATTTCCTCGCCGCCGAGCGCCTCGAACAGCGCCGGCAGGAAGTCGCTCAGGGTCAGCATCATCAGGGTGAAGCTGGCGTCCAGCTGACCCAGGGCATCGTCGCCGCCGTCCTGGGCGGCCTGGTCCTGCAGCAGGTCCTCGAAGCGCAGGCGCTTGATGGTCAGCTTGTCGTCCAGCACGAAGGACAGCTTGTCCTGCCAGGCCAGGGACAGCTGGGTGACCAGCTTGCCGGCGGACAGGTGCAGCTGGATCTCCTCGCTGGTCAGGTCCTGGCGCTTGCAGCGCACCACGCCGCCGTCCTCGCTGGTATCGCGCAGCTCGCACTCGTCCAGCACGAAGAAGTCCGGCGCGGCGGCCTGGGCCTTGACCCAGTCGGTGAGGGTGGCGGTCGGCGCCATCTTCACCGACAGCGGGCGCACCGGCAGCGAACCGATGGCCTCGCGCAGGGTGGACAGCAGGTCTTCGGCCTTCCTGGCGCTGGCGCTGTCGACCAGGATCAGGCCGAGCTTGGGCGCGATGGCGGCGAAGGTGCTGGAGCGACGGATGAAGGCGCGCGGCAGGAAGCTCATGACGATCTCGTCCTTGAGCTGGTCGCGCTCCTTCTTGTAGACCTTGCGCATCTGCTGCGCCTCGATCTCGTCGACCTTGTCCTTCAGGGCGTCGCGCACCACGCTGCCGGGGAGGATGCGTTCCTCCTTGCGCGCGGCGATCAGCAGGAAGTCGCCGCTGACATGCACCAGCGGCGCATCGGCGCCCTTGCCGAAGGGGGCCATGAAGCCATAGGTGGTCAGCTCCTGGCTGGCGCAGGGGCGCGCGGCCTTGGCGGCCAGGGCCGCCTCCAGGGCTTCGGCATCGAACGGCACGTCCTGGGTCAGGCGATATACGAGCAGGTTGCGGAACCACATGGGGGAAACACTCCTTGAACACGAAGCGCGCATTATTCTCTGCCCGGCCTGATTGGCCAACCCGCTGCTAAGCCTTTGGAACTGCTCGAAAATTTTTTTCAAAAAAGGCTTGCCAAGGTCAAAGGCCATCCCTAGAATGCGCACCACTTCGAGAGCACAGGGGTGGTTAGCTCAGCCGGGAGAGCATCTGCCTTACAAGCAGAGGGTCGGCGGTTCGATCCCGTCACCACCCACCACTTTCGAGGTTACGCGCAGCGGTAGTTCAGTCGGTTAGAATACCGGCCTGTCACGCCGGGGGTCGCGGGTTCGAGTCCCGTCCGCTGCGCCATACATAAGCCTTGGTTAGACTGAAGACCGAGACTGGAAGAAACGACCGCAAGGTCGTTTTTTTTTGCCCGCGTTTTTTCTCCCGCCAATCCTTCCTGTGCTGTGGATTGAACTTCTCCCGCATTTCCAGTTCCGACTGTGTCATAGCCAGTGCTTGGCACAGACTGCTAAGCTCGCGCTCTCTTTGCCCTCGTGGCCCCTACAAGGAACAAGCATGAAACAACATCGTCTTGCTGCGGCGGTTGCCCTGGTCGGCCTGGTTCTGGCCGGTTGCGATTCGCAGACCAGCGAAGTGGAACTCAAGACTCCGGCTCAGAAGGCCTCCTACGGCATCGGCCTGAACATGGGCAAGAGCCTGGCCCAGGAAGGCCTGGACGATCTGGACTCCAAGGCCGTGGCGCAGGGCATCGAGGATGCCATCGGCAAGCAGGAGCAGAAGCTGAAGGACGAGGAGCTGGCCGAGGCCTTCGCCTTCCTGCAGAAGCGTGCCGAGGAGCGCATGGCCAAGCTGAACGAGGAGTCGGCGCAGGCCGGCAAGAAGTTCCTCGAAGAGAATGGCAAGAAGGAAGGCGTGGTCACCACTGCTTCCGGCCTGCAGTACGAGGTGGTCAAGAAGGCCGAGGGTGCCCAGCCCAAGGCCACCGACGTGGTCACCGTGCACTACGAGGGCAAGCTGACCGACGGCAGCGTGTTCGACAGCTCCGTCGAGCGCGGCAGCCCCATCGATCTGCCGGTCAGCGGCGTGATTCCGGGTTGGGTCGAGGGCCTGCAGCTGATGCACGTGGGCGAGAAGTACAAGCTGTACATCCCCAGCGAGCTGGCCTACGGCGCGCAGAGCCCGAGCCCGGCGATTCCGGCCAACTCGGTGCTGGTGTTCGAGCTGGAGCTGCTGGGCATCAAGGATCCGTCCGCCCAGTAACACACCCGACGTTGCACAACGCCCCGCTTGTCGGGGCGTTTTCATTTGTGCAACTCGCGGTCGTAATGAGGGGAGAGGCGCCGCCGGGTGTTACGCTTATGCACATCGCCGCGGTTACCATGCCCGGGCATGGCGTTACAGTTTCGCTGAGCTGTGTTCGATTTGTAAGCTACTGATTTTTATCATTTTTGTGTCTTGAGCAAAATCTGCTCTATCTGTCTGGGAGGCCCGTACCGTGGGGCTTCAATGACGTCGTCGGCAGACTGTTCACAAGGTTATCCACAGCTTTGGTGGATAACCCGACGCAGCCCAGCCGGCATGCGCTGTCGAGGAGACTGAGCATGACCATTCCCTGGAATCGTGTGCGTTACCTGAGGCTGGCGCGGGCCGTGCTGGCCGATGGTC
Organism: Pseudomonas sp. CAU 1711; assembly: GCF_039888625.1. NCBI lineage: Bacteria > Pseudomonadati > Pseudomonadota > Gammaproteobacteria > Pseudomonadales > Pseudomonadaceae > Pseudomonas > Pseudomonas sp. CAU 1711. The sequence goes on along the minus strand of NZ_JBDQQT010000009.1, from coordinate 34,170 downwards.
GTCTGCCGGAGCTGCTGCTGGCCGTGGCGCGCAAGAGCCGCGCCAGCGCCTCTCGTCTGGCGGGCGCGCAGGGCGATGTGCAGCTGCTGATCGGCCTCTGCGCCGCCTGGTGGCGGGGCGAGTACCGCGGCATCGGGCGACCGGCGCTGCTCGCCGTGGTGGCGACCCTGCTGTATTTCCTGGTGCCGCTGGACATGCTGCCGGACTGGTTGCTGGCGGTCGGCCTGCTGGACGACCTGGCCGTGCTGGGCTGGTTGATGCGTACCTGGCAGGCCGAGCTGCAGGCCTACCGCGCTTGGCGCGAGAGCCAGCCCGGCGAAGCCCTGCGCCAACTGGAGGCCCTGCCGGCCGAGGACGAGGTTCACTGAGTCGGACCGTTCGCGGCCTGCCGCAGCGGCGCGGCGATTGCGCCGTGCGGTGTGGCATCCCGGCGCTCGTTGCCGTGGGGCCATAGGCGCGATGCCTCCAGCAACTGCGCCTCTCACGCATCGAAGCTGGGAGGTGGCGAGGCCTCGATCATCCTGCGGGGCTCCCGACCCTTGTCTGCCAGGTCAGTATAGGTCACGCTTTCGGGGTGACCGCATTGGTAAGCTGAGTAGTGCAAGGAAGGTGTCGAGCAGTTCGGCACTGCTTTCCATGGAGAGCTGTAATGAGTGTGCAAGTGATCATGCGCGACGGCGAAGCGGAATACGCCGTGCTGCCCTGGGCCGAGTACCAGGCGCTGTTGCGCGCAGCGGGGCAGGCCGTCGAGCCTGCCGCCGTCAAGGCAAGCTCGCCTCTGAGCCAGCTGGTCGGGTTACGCGAGGCCAAGGGGCTGTCGCAGGCCGACCTGGCCCGCGCCGTGGGCATCAGCCCGCACTATCTGAACCTGATCGAGAGCGGCGAGCGCGAGCCGGACGGCGCCATCCTGCGCTCGCTGGCGCGGGTGCTGGAGGTCGGCGAGTGGGAGCAACCGTCTTGAGCGTGCGCATCCATCGTCAACACTGGCAGGCCCTGCTTGGCGAGCTGGAGGATGCTCGCCGGCAACGCCATCTGCTGACCTACCGCGCCCTGGTCGAACGCCTGCAGCTGCCGACCCCGGCGATGCAGACCCTGACCGCCGCGCTGGAGCATCTGGCCGCCCTCGATGCCCGCGCCGAGCGTCCGTTGCGCAGCGCCCTGGTGATCAGCCAGGGTGCCAGTCGCCTGCCGCGTACCGGTTTCTTCGAGTGCGTGGCGCGCCTGGGGCGCTTCTCCGGGCCGTCCGATGGCGTGGCCGCGGCCTCCTGGCACGCCGCCGAGGTGGCGCGGGTCTTCGAGTTCAGCTACCCAGAGGAGCCCTGATGCGCCTGCTGCGGGCGCGCCTGGGCTACTGGCTGGCGCGTCGCCTGTTGCATTGGCGCTGGGTGTTGGCGCAGCCGCGGGCCTGGGCCTGGATGCAGGGCCAGTACGCGCGCATGGCGGCGCTGGGGCATGTGCCGGCGCAGAGCTTCTATGGCCATGTCCTGCTGTTTCGCGGCCAGGGCTTCGGCGCTCGCGAGGAAGGCCTGCGCCTGCTGCGGCTGGCCGCCGAGGGTGGCGATGGCAAGGCGGCCTATCAGGTCGGCGCGCAGTGTCTGGCCGGCGACAGCCGCCAGGCGGCGGATGCCGGCGCGGCGGCGCGTTGGTGGGCGAGGGCGGCCGAGGCCGGCCACCCGCTGGCGGCCCAGCGCCTGGCCCGGCTGTATCGTGAGGGTGGCCCGGGGCTGCCGGCGGATGCGGCGCAGGCCGAGCGTTACGCGCGGCGCGCCGAGCAGCTGGGGGTCAAGCCGAGAGGCTGAGGCTGTCGAGGATATGCAGGCTGTAGCCGGGCACGGCCTTGGCGTGGCGCTTGGCTTCCGAGGCCAGGCCGGCCAGCTGGCTGGCGTCCAGGTGCGCGCAGTTCTGCGGATGCAGGTGCACCACGCCGATGGACAGTGACAGCAGGGCGAACTCCTCGCGCTTGCCCTGGCGATTGTGGCCGACGAAGCAGCCGGCCTGCAGGTGCTCCTCGCGGTAGAAGCGCCGGCACTCGGCCTGGAAGTCCTCCAGCAACTGGTTGAGCCGCTCGCGCCAGTTGTCCGGGCCGAGCACCAGGAGGAAGTCGTCGCCGCCGATATGGCCGACGAAGTCGCGGCTGGGGTCGACCCGCTCGTTAAGGCACTGCGCCAGGCACAGCAGCACTTCGTCGCCCTTGGCATAGCCGTAGAGGTCGTTGAACGGCTTGAAGCTGTCGATATCCACGTAGCACACCATCGCCTCGCGGCCCTGCTGCAGCAGGCGGCCCAGGCACTGCTGGATCGGCACGTTGCCCGGCAGCAGGGTCAGCGGGTTGGCGTGGCGGGCCTGCTGGATCTTCAGCTCGGTGATCAGCTTGAGCACGTCGATCACCCGTCCCAGGCCGCGGTAGCGGCCCTGCTGGACGATGATGAAGTCTTCCTCCATGCGCTGCCGCGCGCGGCTGGTGAGCAGGCGGCTGACCTGCTGCAGCGACTGCCCCAGGTCCACGGCGAGAAAGTCCGCGCTCATCAGCCGGCTGATCGGCTTGCGCGCGAACAGGTCGGTGGCGAAGGGCTTGAGCAGGGCATCGGACAGCGAATGGCGGTGGACGATGCCGACCGGCTGCCGCTGCTCGTCCAGCACCGCCAGCGAGTTGAGGTTGGCCTGGGCGCGGAAGGCCTCCAGCACCACGGCGATGGGGGTGTCCTGCGCGACCGCAGGTTGCTCGTTGAGCAGCGCGGAGAGATCGCCGCCTTCCTCGCCCAGGGCCGGGGCCGGCTTGTTCAGCGGCGGCAGCAGCTTGTGCGCGTCGCGCGACGGCTGTTCCAGCGGGCGGCTCAGCAGGTAGCCCTGGACCAGGTCGACGCCCATCTCGATCAGGGTGGCCAGCTCCTCGGCCAGTTCGATGCCCTCGGCTATCACCTGGGCGCGCGAGGCCTTGGCCATCTTCAGGATGGAGTCGACGAACTCGCGCTTGACCGCGTCCTGGTGGATGCCGTCGATGAAGTGGCGGTCGATCTTCACGTAGTCGGGACGCAGCTCCGACCACAGACGCAGGCTGGAGTAGCCGGCGCCGAGGTCGTCCAGGGCGATGGAGAAGCCCATGGCGCGGTAGTGGTGCAGGGCGGTGTCGAGCAGGGCGAAGTCGTCTATCGGCGCCTGCTCGGTGAGTTCGATCACCACCCGGTCCGGCGAGATGCCGACGTCCTGCAGCAGCTTGAGGGTGCGGCCGGGCTGGTGGCTGGCCTCGAGCAGGGACTCGGGGGAGACGTTGAGGAACAGCTTGCCGTCCAGCTGCTGGTCGCGGAAGCGCCGGCAGGCGCTCTTGCGCGCCGCCAATTCCAGCTCGCTCAGGCGGCCGGCGTTGCGCGCCACGCTGAACAGGGCGATGGGCGCGTGCAGGGGGCTGTTGGACGGGCCGCGGGTCAGTGCCTCGTAGCCGAGGATGCGCCGCTCGGAGAGGCTGAGGATGGGCTGGAACAGGCTGTGCAGGTCGCCGTGAGCGAGAATGGCTTGCAGGGCGCTCAACTGCTCGGTGACTGTCATGTTGGGGACTCGATCTGGCAATGAAAAAGGCCGGTATCGCTACCGGCCTTCATTTCACGACAAGGCGATGACGGTTTGATTACATCAGTGCTTGGCCAGCGTGGCTTCCAGGCCCAGGTAGTCGAGCAGGATGCGCCCGCTCTCGGTCAGGTAGGCGTCGTCTTCCGGCTTGGTCTTCTCCGGTTCGGCCGGCGCGGCGTCCTCGTCCTCGGCCTTGATCTCCTTGAGCAGCTCCTCGCCCTTGGCCTTGCGCTTGGCGTTCTCCAGCGCCAGCTGGCGCTGTTCGATGGCGGCGTGCTGGGCGCGGCGCTTGTCCTCGTTGAGGCTGACGCTGGTCTCGGCCATCAGTTCCTGGCTCAGGGCCAGGCGTTCGCGGGTGAAGACGAAGTCCGGGTTGCCGGCGGTGCGCGACTCATGGCGCGCCTTGAGCTCGGCGAGGAAGGGCTTGTAGGGGTTGCTGTCCGGGCGCACGGCCGGCTTGATGCTGTCCCAGGGCATGGCCTCGGGCAGGGCGCTCTCGCCGATCTCCTGGGTGTCGACTATGTCCGGGTAGGCGATGTCCGGCAGCACGCCCTGGTGCTGGGTGCTCTGCCCGGAGACGCGGTAGAACTTGGCTAGGGTCAGCTTCAGCTCGCCGTGATTGAGCGGCTGGATGGTCTGCACCGTGCCCTTGCCGAAGGTCTGGCCGCCGAGGATCAGGGCGCGGTGGTAGTCCTGCATGGCGCCGGCGAAGATCTCCGAGGCGGAGGCGGACAGGCGGTCCACCAGCACGGCCAGCGGGCCGTCGTAGAACACCCCGGGCTCCTCGTCGGCCAGCACGTCGACGCGGCCATCGCTGTTGCGCACCAGCACGGTCGGGCCCTGGTCGATGAACAGGCCGGTCAGCTCGGTGGCTTCCTGCAGGGAGCCGCCGCCGTTGTCGCGCAGGTCGATGACCACGCCATCGACCTTCTCCTGCTTCAGCTCGCCGAGCAGGCGCTTCACGTCGCGGGTGGTGCTCTTGTAGTTGGAGTCCTGGGCGCGGTAGGCCTTGAAGTCCAGGTAGAAGGCCGGGACCTTGATCACCCCGAGCTTGTACTCGCGGCCCTCGTGCTGCAGCTTGAGCACCGACTTCTGCGCGGCCTGTTCCTCCAGCTTGACCGCCTCGCGGACGATGGTGACCACCTTGCTGGTCTGGTCGCTCGGGGCGTTGCTGGCCGGGATCACCTCCAGGCGCACCTTGGAGCCTTTCGGGCCGCGGATCAGCTTGACCACTTCGTCCAGGCGCCAGCCGATCACGTCGACCATCTCCCTGTCGCCCTGGGCCACGCCGATGATCTTGTCCGCCGGGGCGATCAGCTTGCTCTTCTCGGCCGGGCCGGCCGGCACCAGGCGCACCACCTTGACGTACTCGTTGTCGGTCTGCAGCACGGCGCCTATGCCTTCCAGCGACAGGCTCATGTTGATGTCGAAGTTCTCCGCGTTGTCCGGGGAGAGGTAGTTGGTGTGCGGGTCGTAGGTCTGCGCGAAGGCGTTGATGTAGGCCTGGAACACGTCCTCGCCGCGGGTTTGCGACAGGCGCTTGCGCTGGTTCTTGTAACGCTTGTGCAGCAGCTCCTGGATGGCCTGGCTGTCCTTGCCGGCGATCTTCAGGCGCAGTACTTCGTCCTTCAGGCGCTTGCGCCAGAGGTCGTCCAGCTCGGCCTGGTCCTTGGCCCAGGGCGCGCTCTCGCGGTCCACCAGCAGACTCTCGTCGATGCCGAAGTCGAACTGCTCGACGCCGGCGGCAAGCAGGGCGTCGACATGGTCGAGGCGCTCCTCGGCGCGTTGCAGGTAGGTGCGGTAGATCAGGAAGCCGGGCTCCAGGTCGCCGCTCTTGAGCAGGTCGTCGAACTTGTTGCGCCAGCGGTCGAACTGGGCGATGTCGGCGGCGGTGAAGTAGCTGCGCGCCGGGTCGAGCATCTTCAGGTAGCCCTCGTAGATCTTCGCCGAGCGGGCATCGTCGAGGGGCGGCTTGTTGTAGTGGTGGCGCTTGAGCAGCTCGACCACGTTGAGGCTGGCGATCACCTGCTCGCGGTCCGGCTGCAGGTAGGTCCAGTTCTCCGCGGTGGCCTTGGCGGCGGCGGGCAGTGCATGAAGCCCGAGTAGCAGGGCCAGGGCGGTAGCGGGGAGGAATCTCTGCATGGTGGTTCGACGCGAGGGCAAGTGATAACGCATATTAGGTCGTCTTGAAGGGCCTCGGTTCCGTGGGAGCCGGACGGCGAAATGCACAGGCCCGGCGGCAGGCGGCGCAGAGCCGCGCGCTGTCTGCGCCGGGGACTCGTTCACTATGGAGGCAGCATGAGGGCATTGCAAGGCGTCGAGGGGCAGCTGGAGTGGGCGCAGCGCCCCACGCCGGGCTGCGATGTGGGCCAGGTACGCATTCGCGTGGCGGCGGCGGGGCTGAACCGTGCCGACCTGCTGCAGCGAGCCGGGCACTACCCGCCACCACCGGGGGCCAGCGACATACTCGGGCTGGAGTGCGCGGGGCTGATCAGCGAGGTGGGCGCCGGCAGCCCCTGGCGCGTGGGCGAGCGGGTCTGCGCGCTGCTGGCCGGCGGCGGCATGGCCGAGGAGGTGGTGGTCGATGCCCGCCATGTGCTGCCGGTGCCGGAGGGCCTGAGCCTGACCGAGGCGGCGGCGCTGCCCGAGGTGTACGCCACGGCCTGGCTCAACCTGTTCCAGCTGGCGGCGCTCAAGCCGGGCGAGAAGGTGCTGCTGCACGCCGGCGCCAGCGGTGTCGGCTCGGCGGCAATCCAGCTGTGCAAGGCCTTCGGTAACCCCTGCTGGGTCAGCGTCGGCTCGGCCGAGCGCCTGGCCTACTGCGAGGGACTCGGTGCCCAGGGTGGCGTCGTCCGCGGCGAGGATCTGGAGAGCCTGCGCGACTTCGCCCCCTTCGATGCGATTCTCGACCCGGTCGGGGCCAGCTATGCCGAGCTCAATCTGCAGTTGCTGGCGCGCGACGGGCGCTGGGTGTGCATCGGTTTGATGGGCGGCAGCAAGGCCCAGCTGGACATGGCGTTGCTGCTGGGCAAGCGCATCCAGCTGACCGGCTCGACCCTGCGCAACCGCGACGAGCAGTTCAAGGCCGAGCTGATGGCGGATCTGCAGCACCACGTCTGGCCGCTGTTCGCCGAGGGCCGACTCAGGCCGCAGCTGGAGCGTGCCTATGCGGCCAAGGACGCCGAAGCGGCCTTTGCCGCACTGGCCAGCAACCAGGTTAGCGGCAAGCTGGTGCTGCTGATCGACGAGACGCTGAGCTGACTCAGCGCCAGGCCAGGATGTCCCAGCCCTGCCGCTCGGCCTCCGTGAGCAGCGTCGGGTCGGGATTGACCACATGCGGGTGCGGCACTTTCTCCAGCAGCGGCAGGTCGTTGCGCGAGTCCGAGTAGAAATGCGCGTCGTCGAGGCTCTCGCCCTCGGCTTGTAGCCAGGCGGCGAGGCGGGTGACCTTGCCTTCGCGGTAGGTCAGCACGCCCTGGGTGCGGCCGCTGTAGCAGCCGTGCTGCAGCTCGCAGTCGATGGCCAGCACCTCCTCGACGCCCAGGCGCTCGCCGATGGCGCTGACCAGGAAGTGCGCTGAGGCGGAGATGATCAGCAGGCGGTCGCCGGCGGCGCGGTGGCTGGCCAGGCAGCGCATGGCGTCGCTGTAGATGATCGGCTCGATCACATCCTCGACGAAGGGCTCGACGACAAAAGCCACTTCCTCCGGCGTGCGCCCCACCAGGGGCGACAGGGTGAAGGCCATGTAGTCCTCCATGGCCAGCTTGCCCTGGGAGTAGAGAGTCATCAGTTCCTGCTCGCGGGCCAGGAAGCTGTCGCGGTCGACCCACTGCAGGTCGACCATGCGCTCGGCCCACAGCGAGGCGCAGTCGCCGTGGATCAGGGTCTCGTCGAGGTCGAAGATCGCCAGGGCCATCAGGCCACCTCCCGGATCGCGTTGGCGTCGATGGACAGACCGATGCACTGACCCTTGCCGATCAGTTCGCGTTCGCTGCGATTGAGCACGTCCACCAGCAGCTCCACGCCGTTGGCCTGCACCCGATAGCGGATCACGTTGCCCAGCAGGCTGTGGCCGAGGACTTCGGCGGCGATGGCGCCGCCGTCGTGCAGCTGAATGGCCTCGGGGCGAATGGCGATACGCCCGCTCACCGGGCGCAGCAGCAGGCGGCTGGCGCTGTCCGCCTCGAGCAGGTTGTAGTTGCCGATAAAGCCGGCGGCGAAGGCATCGACCGGTGCGGTATAGAGGGATTCGGCATCGCCGCTCTGGACTATCTTGCCGGCGTTCATCAGACAGATGCGGTCGCTCATGGTCAGCGCCTCTTCCTGATCGTGGGTGACGAACAGGGTGGTCAGCCCCAGCTCCTGCTGGATGGCGCGAATCTGCTCGCGCAGGTGCTTGCGGATGCGCGCGTCGAGGGCCGACAGCGGCTCGTCGAGCAGCAGCAGGCGCGGACGGGTGACCAGCGAACGGGCCAGGGCCACGCGCTGGCACTGGCCGCCGGAGAGCTGGTGCGGATAGCGCTCGGCAAAGTCGCGCAGCTCCACCAGGCGCAGCACCTCGTCGACGCGCTGGGCGATCTCGGCCTTGGCCACCTTCTGCATGCGCAGGCCGAAGGCGACGTTCTGCGCCACCGTCATGTTGGGAAACAGCGCGTAGCTCTGGAACACCATGCCGATGCCGCGCTTCTGCGGCGCCAGCGGCACCAGGTCCTGGCCGTCCAGGAGGATCTGCCCGCCATCCACCTCGGTGAGGCCGGCGATGCAGCGCAGCAGGGTGGATTTGCCGCAGCCGGAGGGGCCGAGCAGGGTAACGAACTCGCCCTGTTCGATCTCGCAGTCGATATCGCTGAAGATCGAGGTGCTGCCGTAGCTCTTGTGCAGATTGCGGATGGAAAGGTAACTCATGCCTTGTCCTTATTCAGGCGGGTGGCCGCCCAGGTGAAGACCAGTACGAAGAAGAAGTAGGAGATGACCAGGGCGCTGTTGAAGTGGCCGCTGCTGTTGCGCATGTTGTTCAGGTACACCTGCAGGGTCTCGTAGCGGGTGCCGACCAGCAGGTTGGCGAAGACGAACTCGCCGAACAGGAAGCTGAAGGAGAGGAACAGCGAGACCATCAGACCCTTGCGCAGGTTGGGCAGCACCACCAGCAGGGCGGCCTTCCAGCTGCTGGCGCCGAGCAGGTGGGCGGCGTCCATCAGGTCGCGCAGATTGATCGCTTGTAAGTTGTTCGTTATGGCGCGGTACATGAACGGCAGGGCCACGGTGAAGTAGCAGCCGATCAGGATCCACGGCGTGCCGACCATGGCCAGCGGCCCCGAGCCGTACACCTGCAGCAGGCCCACCGAGGACACCACCGGCGGCACGGCGAAGGGCAGCAGGATGAGGATGTTCATCAGCGCGTCCAGCTTGGGGAAGTGGTAGTGCACCACGAACAGCAGCGGCAGGATCAGCAACACCGCCAGCAGCAGCGCGCCCAGGCACACCAGCAGCGACTGGCCGAAGGCGGCGAGGAAGCGTGCGTCGCTCCACAGCGCCAGGTACCACTTGAAGGTCAGGCCGTCCGGCAGCACGGTCGCGCCCCAGCTGGTGGACAGCGAGTAGAGCAGGGTGGCCGCCAGCGGCAGCAGCAGGATCAGAAACAGCAGCCAGACCACCACGCGGTGGTAGAGGGCGACGGGCTTGGTCTCAGCGCGCATCGTGATAGCTCCTGCGCAGCAGCCACTGGTGCACCAGGGTGATCAGTGCCATCAGGCCGACCAGCACCATGGCCAGGGCGCTGGCCAGGTTGGCGTCGAGGTTGATGTCGCCGGCCACCAGGCCGGCGATGCGGATCGGCATCACGTTGAAGTTGCCGGTGGTCAGGTAGTACACGGTGGCGTAGGCGCCCAGGGCGTTGGCCAGCAGGATGACGAAGGTGCCGAGCAGCGCCGGGGTCAGCACCGGCAGGCCGATATGCCGCCAGAAGTCCCAGGCTCCTGCGCCGAGCAGCTGGGCCGACTCGCGCCAGTCCTGGCGCAGGGCGTCGAAGGCCGGGTAGAGCAGCAGCACGCCCAGGGGGATCTGGAAGTAGGTGTAGAGCACGATCAGGCCGGTCTTGGAGTAGAGGTTGAAGTCTTCGATGATCCCGGCCTGCTTGAGCAGCAGGGTCAGCGCGCCGTTGAAACCGAGCAGGATGATGAAGGCGAACGCCAGCGGCACCCCGGCGAAGTTGCTGGTCATGTTGGAGAAGGCCATGACGAAGTCGCGCAGCTTCGAATCCACCTGGCGCAGCGAGTAGCTGCCGAGGATGGCGATGGTGATGCCGAACAGGCTCGACCAGAAGGCGATCTGCAGGCTGTGCTTGATGGCCTGCAGGTAGAACTTGGACGAGAAGATCTTGGCGAAGTTGGCCAGGCTCCAGCTGCCGTCGACGATCAGGCTATGGGTGGCGACCCACAGCAGCGGCGCCACCTGGAAGGCGAAGAAGAAGACGGCGAAGGGCAGTACGCAGAGCAGCGCCAGCCACTTGCTCTTGAGGCGTGGCGACAGACGCGTATGCGCGGCGGCCCGGCTCGGCTTTGCCTCGGCCAGCTCGGCGCCTGGTTCGAGTGAGGCATTCATTTGAGCAGTTCCTTGCACAGGGTTTTGTCGTGGGCCGCACCGAGCAGGGCGCAGAGGGTTCCGCAGATTTCGGTCTGGCGCGGCGCGGCGTGCGGGTCGAGGCTGAAGGCGTCGCCCAGCACCAGCAGCGGCACCTCGCGCTCCTCGGGCAGCAGGCCGTTGTGCGAGCGATCCACGTTCATGCCGTGGTCGGCGGTCACCAGCACCTGATAGCCGGCGTCGAGCCAGCGCTGCAGATAGTCGGCGAGAATCACATCGGCGCGCCGCGCGGCGTTGCGGTATTCGGGCGACTGGCCGCCATGGCGATGGCCGGCGTCGTCGATGTTCATCGGGTGCACCAGCAGGAAGTCCGGGCTGTGCGCCAGGCGCAGGCTCTCGGCATCGGCGAACAGGTGCGAATCCGGATAATGGTCGGCCCAGTAAAACAGGCCGTGCTGGATCGGCAGGCTGGCGTCGCTGGTCAGGCGGTCGCGGGTGCTGACGAAGGGCGCGCGGTTGTACAGCTCGCTGACCCAGTGGTAGGCCGCGGCGGCAGTGGTCAGGCCGGCGTCGCGGGCGTAATGGAACACGCTGCGCTGGTTGGACAGGCGCACTACATCGTTGTGCACCACGCCGCTGTCGATCGGCGCCACACCGGTGAGGATGCACTCGTAGAGTGGGCGCGACAGCGCCGGCAACTCGCATTCGAGTTTGTACAGTTGGGCGCGACCGGCATTGCGATAGGCGTACAGGTGGCCCAGGGCGTGGCTGGCGACCTCGAAGTTGAGGCCGTCGAGCAACACCAGGATGACTTTGCGCTTCATCGGGGTTCCTTGGCGAAAGCGGGGCGGCTCTACTCCCCTCGCCCACTTGTGGGAGAGGGGATAAGAGCGCCGCCCCGCGTTCCGGTTACTGCATTTCGATGATCACGTTTTCCTGCCACAGCTGCGGCAGCGCCTTGGCCGTGGTTTCCCAGGCGGCGGCATCTTTGATCGGCTGGACCTTGGCGTACTGCTCGTTGGGCAGCAGCTTGGCCTGCACCTCGGCCGGCAGGGTCAGGTGCTCGGCGCGGATCGGCCGGGCATTGCCCTTGGCCAGGTTGATCTGGCCGGCGTCGCTGAGGATGTACTCGCGCGCCAGCTTGGCCGCGTTGGGGTGCTTGGCGTACTTGTTGATGACGGTGCTGTAGCCGGAGATCACCGAACCATCGGCCGGGATCAGCACCTCGAAGCGGCTCGGGTCGATCTGGTCGCGGTAGGACAGGCCGTTGAAGTCCCACACCACGCCGACTTCCACTTCGCCTTTTTCCAGGGTCTGGATGGTCGGGTTGGACAGCGACAGGCGGCCCTGCTTTGCGATCTCGGCGAAGAAGTCCAGGCCCGGCTGGATGTTCTTCTCGTCGCCGCCGTTGGCGATGGCGGCGGCCAGCACGCCGTTGACCGCCTGGGCGGCGGCGCTGACGTCACCGATGGCGACCTTGTACTTGCCCTGCTTCAGGTCGGCCCAGGACTTGGGCGCTTCCTTGACCAGGTTCTTGTTGACGATGAAGGCGATGGAGCCGGTATAGGCCAGCATCCAGTGGCCGTCCTGGTCCTTGGCCCAGGCCGGGATCTGCTCCCAGGTGCTCGGTTTGTAGGCTTGGGTAACACCCTTCTGCACCGCGATGGGGCCGAAGGCCGCACCGACGTCACCGATATCGGCGGTGGCGTTGTCCTTCTCGGCCTCGAACTTGGCGATCTCCTGGGCCGAGCTCATGTCGGTGTCCATGTGCTTGAGACCGTAGAGCTTGCCCAGGTCGGCCCAGGTGTCTTTCCAGTTGGCCCAGCTGTCGGGCATGCCGACGCTGTTGACTTCGCCCTCGGCGCGGGCGGCTTGTTCCAGTGCTTTCAAGTCCTCGTTGGCCATGGCCTGGTTACCCAGGATGACGGCCGATCCCAGCAGTGAAGCCAGCAGCAGGCGTTTCATGTGGAGCTCCTTGTCAGGTGAAAGGTTGGTCTAGATCAGCAAGACGCAGGCCAAATCTAGAGGCCTTTTGTGACGCTTTTATGGCGAACGCGCGGCGATCTGCGTCCTGAGCGTCGCGCAGGAAAGCGTAGACCATGGCTAAGTGGCTGATTTCTTTTGCATGAATCTATGCGCTATGGCACAAGGCATGCAGCGCGATGGCGGGCTCTGGGGCTGTCATCTATCGGTCATCTAGGCTGCCTAGCATGGCCGTTCAGGCACCGTTGCGGTGTTGGTCTATTCCAGAATGGAGAGTTACATGCGCGAAGAGGCGCCTCGTACCGTCACCGCGATCTGCCGCGCCCTGCAGGAGCAGATCGATCACGGCCTGTTGCCCCAGGGCGGCAAGCTGCCGGCCGAGCGCAAGCTCAGCGAGCTGTTCGAGACCACCCGCATCACCCTGCGCGAGGCGCTCGGGCAACTGGAGTCGGAGGGGTTGATCTACCGCGAGGAGCGCCGCGGCTGGTTCGTCTCGCCGCGCCGGCTGGACTACAACCCGCTGGTGCGCAGCCACTTCCATGCCATGGTCAGCGAGCAGCGGCGAGTGCCCTCCACCGAGCTGATCAGCGCGCGCAGCATGCCGGCGCCGGCGGATATCTGCGAACGCCTGGAGCTGCCGGCACTGTCGGCAGTACTGCAAATAAGGCGGGTGCGGCGCATCGACGGACGCCTGGTGCTGTACGTCGAGCACTACCTCAATCCGGCCTATTTTCCCGGCATCCTCGACAACGACCTGACCGCCTCGCTGACCGAGATGTACGAGCGCCAGTACGACATCCGCTACGGCCGGGTCGCCTTCGACATCCTGCCCACGGCGCTGCCGGCCGAGGCGGCGCTCGGCCTCAAGGCGACAGCGGGCAGCCCGGCGCTGTGCATCACCCGGGTCAACCGCGACCAGCACGGGCGCATCATCGACTGCGACGTGGAGTACTGGCGCCACGATGCGGTGCGGGTGCGTGTGGAAGTGCCGGACTAGGCCGCATCCGCGCGGGCGGAGCCAGGGAACTCCAGCGTCTCGCCATCCTGCGGCACTCGCAGTCGCTCACCCAACCGCAGCAGTGCCGCTTCCGCCTCCAGTTCGGCTCGGGTTACCGGGCAGTGATCCAGCGCCTCCAGGTGGTTGGCGATCACCACGCCACGGCTGAGGCGTAGTGCGCTCAGGATGTCCGCCTGGCCCATGATGATCGGGCCACCGATATCGAACTCGGCGCCACCGGCCGGCAGCACGCTGACCTCGGGTTGCAGTTCCGCCAGGCAGTGGCGGACATCCTCGGTCAGTAGGGTGTCGCCGGCCAGATACAGGCTGGGCTCGCCGGGAATGCGGATGAAGTAACCATGACCGTGGGCCATCAACCGGCCGACGAAACCTTCGCCGTGCAGGCAGGGGATGGCGCGCACGCTGCCGCCGAAGAAGGCGCCGTCCTGATCGCTCGCCAGCTCCCGCACGTTCAGCCGCAGCCGGCGCAGGTAGGCGACGTCTTGCGCCATGCACAATACCGGCGTGCCGCGTTCGCGCAGCCAGCGCACGGCGGCGCGGTCGAGGTGGTCGAAGTGACCCTTCTGACAGTGGGTGATCAGGCAGTGGGTCACCCGCTGCAGATGTTCACCGGCATTTTCCGGCAGCTCGATCAGCGGGTTGCGGCGGCGCGAGCGGGTTATGAGTTTGAGCGACGGCAGTTGGCCGCGTGGGGATAGCATGGGGTCCACCAACAGGTGGATATCGCCGAACTGGACGATGAGGGTGGCGTTGCGCAACTGGGTGATCTTCATGATGGCCTCCGATTCAGGTGTGGCCATTGTGAAAATTTCCCGCTCGGGCGAGCATGGCATGAATTGCCATAAAGCGGACATTTCATGCCAAGTCAGACCATAGGGCTGCTGCTCTACCCCGGCTGCATGCCCGCCGGCCTGTTCGCCTTCGCCGACCTGCTGTCGGCCGCCAATCAGCAGAGCGGAAAGCGCCATTTCGAGCTGCGCTGGATCGGCCAGGATCTGCAGGCGGTCGAATGCGCCCATGGCCTGCGGCTGCAGCCGCAGGCCGCGCTGGCCGAGGCGCGCTGCGACGCCGTGCTGGTTCCGGGGCTATGGGCGGACAACGAGGCGCGGGTGGCGCAGGCGCTGGAGCGTAGCCGCGCGTTGTTGCACGGCTTGTCGCGCCTGAGTCGCAGGACGCGACTGTGGAGCTATTGCACCGGCGTGTGCCTGCTGGCGGCCAGTGGCCGGTTGGATGGCGAGGAGGCCACCGCCACCTGGTGGCTGGCGGACAGCCTGCGGGCGCGCTTCCCCGGGGTCGACTGGCAGTTCCAGCGCACCCAGCTGTTCGGGACGCGAGTCGCTACCGCCTCCGGTGTCAGTGGCTATCTGCCGATCGCCCGGGCGTTGATCGAGGAGCGGCTGGGCGCCGAGGCCTATCGCGAGCTGTCGCGGATGATGGTGCTGCCACGGCCGGAGCCGGCCGCCCCGGTGTTTCGCGCCCTGGATATGACGGAGCAGAGCGACCCATTGCTGCGTCGGTTGCGGCTGCTGGTGGAGCGCCATCCGGCACGTCTGCTGGCGGCCGAACAGCTGGCGCAGGAGTTGGCGCTGAGCGGCCGCACCCTGGCGCGCAAGGTCAAGGCGCTGACCGGTCACGCGCTGGCCGAGCATGTGCGGCTGATCAAACTCAACCAGGCCGGGGAGCGGTTGATCCTGACCTCGGAATCGGTCGCGCTGATCAGCGAGGCGCTGGGTTTCGCCGATGAGTCCAGCTTCCGCCGCACCTTCAAGCGGGTCACCGGCATGACCCCGCTGGCCTACCGGCAGAGTTTCAGGCTCTAGCCCGGAGCGGTTCAGGCCAGCTCGGCGCTGGCGTAGAAGGCGCTGAGCACTTTCACCAGGTGGGCCAGATCCTGGCTGCCGGCCAGCTCGCGGATGGAGTGCATGGCGAAGGTCGGCAGGCCGATGTCCACGGTACGCACGCCCAGCTGGCTGGCGGTGAGCGGGCCGATGGTCGAGCCGCAGCCCATGTCGCTGCGCACCACGAAACTTTGCACCGGCACTTCCTCGGCCAGGCACAGGTGGCGGAAGAAGCCGGCGGTCTCGCTGTTGGTGGCGTAGCGCTGGTTGCTGTTGACCTTGATCACCGGGCCGGCGTTGAGCTTCGGGCCGTGGTTGCCGTCGTGCTTGTCGGCGTAGTTGGGGTGCACGCCGTGGGCGTTGTCGGCCGACACCAGCAGGGATTTCTGGATGGTGCGCACGAAACCGTCGCCCTCCGGCAGCGCGCGGCGCAGCACCTGTTCGAGGAACGGGCCGTCGGCGCCGCAGGCCGAGCAGGAGCCGATCTCCTCGTGGTCGGTGCACACCAGCACGCAGCTCTCGTCGCCCTCGGCGGTGAGCAGCGCCTGCAGGCCGGCATAGCAGGACAGCAGGTTGTCCAGGCGCGCGCCGGCGATGAACTCCTGGTTGAGGCCGATCAGCGCCGCGCCCTGGGTGTCGTAGAAGCTCAGCTCGTAGTCCAGCACCGCGTCGGCGCTGATGCCGTGTTCCTCGGCCAGGCGGGCGGTGAGCAGGGCGCGGAAATCGAGCTTGTCGTCGCCCGAGACCTGCGCCAGGATCGGCGGCAGCTCGGTCTGCGGGTTGATCGCCCAGCCCTGGTTGGCCTCGCGGTTGAGGTGGATGGCCAGGTTGGGGATCACCGCGATGGGTTGCTCGAAGTCGATCAGCAGGCTCTGCACCTTGCCGCCCTCGCGGAAGGTGACGCGCCCGGCCAGCGACAGGTCGCGGTCGAACCAGGGAGCGAGCAGGGCGCCGCCGTAGACCTCCACGCCGAGCTGGAAGAAGTCCTGGCGCTGCAGCTCCGGCTGCGGCTTGACGCGCAGGCAGGGGCTGTCGGTATGCGCGCCGACCAGGCGCAGGCCACCGTCCAGCGCGGGGCGCTTGCCCAGGCGCAGGGCGATGAGCGAGGAGTCGTTGCGGGTCACGTAGTAGCGGCCACCGGGCTCCAGGTGCCAGGGCTCGCGCTCGTCCAGCGGGCGGAAACCGGCGGCCTGCAGGCGCTGGGCCAGGCTGCGGGTGGCGTGGAAGGGGGTGGGCGAGGCCTTGAGGAAATCGATCAGGCCCTGGTTCAACTCTGCGCGCATAACGGACTCCGGACAGCAATGCCCCGAGTTTATCGGATTCGGGCTGGCGGCAGGAGACTCCCTCTCCGAGCGGAGGGCAAGGGCGCGTAGCCCCGATGCAATCCGGGAGGCAGGCAGCAGTGGACCCGGATTGTATCCGGACTACGGCTGGTCGTACGGTTCGAGGGGGATCAGAACGGCGCCGGGCACTCGAAGCGCAGGCGCTGGCCGGTCTGCGGGTGGGTCAGGCTGAGCATGCTGGCGTGCAGGCACAGGCGCTCATGGGCGGCCAGGGCCTCGTCGTGGGCGTACAGGCGGTCGCCGAGCAGTGGGTGGCCGATGGACAGCATGTGCACGCGCAACTGGTGCGAGCGGCCGGTGATGGGGGTCAGCTCCACCCGGCAGTAGTGGCCGCAGCGTTCGATCACGCGCCAGAAGGTCAGGGCGTGCTTGCCCTGCTCATGGTCGACCACGTGGCGCGGCTTGGTCGGTGGGTCGTAGCGCAGCGGCAGCTCGATGCTGCCACTATCGAGCTCGGGCTGGCCCCAGCATAGGGCGGTGTAGGCCTTCTCGGTCTCGCGGTCGTGGAACTGGCGCGACAGCTCGCGGTGGCTGTCGGCATCGCGGGCCAGGACGATGATGCCGCTGGTCTCCCAGTCCAGGCGGTGGACGATGCGCGCCTCGGGGTAACCGTTCTCCTGCAGGCGGGTCACCAGGCAGTCGCGGTTGTCCTCGGCGCGACCGGGCACCGAGAGCAGCAGGGTGGGCTTGTTGATCACCAGCAGGGCGGCGTCCTGGTGGAGGATCTGGATATTCGACAGCGGCATGGGCATTCCACGGCGATAAAAAGAAAACGGCGGCCTCGGCCGCCGTTCCCTCACCCCGACCCTCTCCCGGTGGGAGAGGGTGGATCTCAGCGATCCGGCAGGGTGATGTTGAGTTCCAGAATGGAGCAGCTGCCCTGGTTCTCCAGCGCCACGTGCACCTGATCCTGGTCGATCTTGACGTACTTGCGGATCACCTCGACCAGCTCCTTCTGCAGCGCCGGCAGGTAGTCCGGCTGGCTGCGCTGGCCGCGCTCGTGGGCGACGATGATCGACAGACGCTCTTTCGCGATGGACGCAGGGGTTTCCTTCTTGCGTTCACGAAAGAAGTCGAAAATATTCATTAGCGCGCTCCAAACAGACGTTGCATGAGTCCTTTCTTCTGTACGTCGAGGAAGCGATGGGGCACGTCCTTGCCCAGCAGGCGGTCGACGGCGTCGCTGTAAGCCTGGCCGGCATCGCTCTGGTCGTCGAGGATGACCGGCACGCCCTGGTTGGAGGCCTTGAGCACGGCCTGCGACTCCGGAATCACGCCGAGCAGGTTGATGGCGAGGATCTCCTCGACGTCCTCGACGCCGAGCATCTCGCCCTTGGTCACGCGCTCGGGGTTGTAGCGGGTCAGCAGCAGGCGCTCGCGGATCGGCTCCAGGCCCTGCTCGGCGCGGCGCGACTTGCTGGCCAACAGGCCGAGCATGCGGTCGGAGTCGCGCACCGAGGAGACTTCCGGGTTGGTCACGACGATCGCCTCGTCGGCGAAGTACATGGCCATGTGCGCGCCGGTCTCGATGCCGGCCGGCGAATCGCAGATCACGTATTCGAAGTTCTGCGACAGCTCGTCGATGACCTTGCCCACGCCTTCCTTGGTCAGCGCTTCCTTGTCGCGGGTCTGGCTGGCGGCCAGCACGTAGAGGTTCTCCAGGCGCTTGTCCTTGATCAGGGCCTGGGTCAGGCTCGCTTCGCCGTTGATCACGTTGACGAAGTCGTACACCACGCGGCGCTCGCAGCCCATGATCAGGTCCAGGTTACGCAGGCCCACGTCGAAGTCGACGATGACGGTCTTGTGGCCGCGCAGGGCGAGGCCGGTGCCGATGGCGGCGCTGGTGGTGGTTTTGCCCACGCCGCCCTTGCCGGAAGTGACTACGAGGATCTTGGCCAAGGTGATTCACCCCAAATATATGAAAAATCGGGAAATCCGGCGCCGGTAAACTGGCTTCCGAATGCCCCTTTTGCTCCCTGAAATTGGGCCGCAGTATCCGTTAAAGGCGGGTGATGTTCAACACGTCACCCGACAGGCTGACCTGCACCGACTGGCCCCATAAAGGATCGCGGCGCAACTCTTCGGCGGTCTTGTACTGGCCGGCCACGGAGAGCATCTCGGCGCCCATCTGCTGGCAGAAGATACGCGCCCGGGCGTCGCCCTTGACCCCGGCCAGGGCGCGCCCGCGCAGCGGGCCGTACACATGGATGTTGCCGTCGGCGAGCAGTTCCGCGCCGGCGCTGACCGGCGCCAGCACCACCAGGTCGCCGCCCTGGGCGTAGATCTGCTGGCCGCCGCGCACCGGGCTGGTGATGATCCTGGTCGGCCTGTACTGCGGCTCGGCCGGTTTCTCTTCCTTCTTGCGCGCCTCCACCGGCTCGACCAGCTTCTCCCGCGCGCCGGAGGGCGGCAGCACCGGGATGTCGTGCGCTTCGGCGGCGGCGATGTCGTCCTCGCGCACGGCGCGGATGGCCAGGGTGCGCAGGCCGTGGGCGCGGCAGACTTCCATCAGCCTGCTCAGGTCGAGCTCGCCTTCGCCGTCCGGCAGCTTGTCCAGGGCCAGCACCAGGGGGATGTTCTGGAAGAAGTTGGGGGCCTGGGCGACCTTCTCGGCCAGTTGCCGGTCCAGGCGCTCCAGGTCGTTGTGCGCCAGCTCCAGCACGGTGATGGCGAGCATGCTGCCCTTGAGCTGGAACACGGGGTCTTGGTCGAGGAGGTCGGCTTGGCTCATGGTCTGCCCACTGCATTGAATGGGCACGACTTATAACGAGAAGGCCGCAGCGCCGCAAGCCGAGCGGACTTCTGTAAAATGCCCGGCTTTCTCGCCGCCCGGAAACATTCATGGACCGCCCGCAATTTCGCGCCTCTTTCCTTCACCCGCGTTTCTGGCCGCTGTGGCTGGGCCTGGGGCTGCTGTGGCTGGTGGTGCAGCTGCCGTACCGCGCACTGCTGGTGCTGGGGCGGGCGCTGGGCGCCTTGATGTACCGGGCGGCCCGCTCGCGGCGGGCCATTGCCAGGCGCAATCTGGAACTGTGCTTCCCTCATTTGAGCGCAGGTGAACGCGAACGCCTGCTGAAGGAGAACTTCGCCTCCACCGGCATCGCCTTCTTCGAGATGGCCATGAGCTGGTGGTGGCCGCGGGCGCGCCTGGCCAGGCTGGCGCATGTCGAGGGCCTGGAGCACCTGCGCCAGGTGCAGGCCGAAGGGCAGGGGGCGATCCTCATGGCCCTGCACTTCACCACCCTGGAGATCGGCGCGGCGCTGCTCGGCCAGGTGCAGACCATCGACGGCATGTACCGCGAGCACAAGAATCCGCTGTTCGACTTCATCCAGCGCCGCGGCCGCGAGCGGCACAACCGGGACGCCAGCGCCATCGAGCGCGAGGACATCCGCGCCATGCTCAAGGTGCTGCGCGCCGGCCGCGCCATCTGGTACGCGCCGGACCAGGACTACGGCCCCAAGCAGAGCCTCTTCGTGCCGCTGTTCGGCATCAGCGCCGCTACCGTCACCGCCACCAGCAAGTTCGCCCGCCTGGGCAAGGCCCGCGTGGTGCCCTTCACCCAGGAGCGCCTGGCCGACGGTAGCGGCTATCGCCTGGTGATCCACCCGCCGCTGGAAGACTTCCCCGGCGCCAGCGAGGAGGCCGACTGCCTGCGCATCAACCAATGGATCGAGCAGGCGGTGAGCCAGCACCCCGAGCAGTACCTGTGGGCGCACCGGCGCTTCAAGACCCGCCCCGAGGGCGAGCCCAGGTTGTACCGCAAGTAGCCCGCCTATACTCGAACAAAGCGCCGCGGAAGCCGCCCCCATGAGCGATGCAGTAGAAGCCAGCAGGCCTACCACCGGGCTGATCCTCTCCGGCGGCGGGGCGCGGGCGGCCTATCAGGTGGGCGTGCTGGCGGCCATCGCCGATCTGCTCGGCGGCGATTCGCGCAATCCCTTTCCGGTCATAGTCGGCACCTCGGCCGGTGCCATCAACGCCGTCGGCCTGGCCTGCGGCGCCCTGCATTTCACTCGCGCGGTGCAGCGTCTGACCCAGGTGTGGCAGGGCTTCCACTGCCAGGACGTGTTCCGCAGCGACTGGCCCGGCGTGCTGCGCCAGGCCAGTCGCTTCCTCGGCCACAGCCTGCTCGGGCTCGGCAAGGACCTGCCGGTGGCGCTGCTCGACAGCTCGCCGCTGAGCGATCTGCTGGCGCGCGAGCTGGACTTCTCCGGCATCGCCGCTGCGGTGCGCGCGCGCCAGCTGCGCGCGGTGGCGGTGACCGCCTTCGGTTACGAGAGCGGCCAGGCGGTGACTTTCTACCAGGGCCGCGCCACCATCGACCCCTGGTTCCGCCATCGCCGGGTCGGCGTGCCGACCCGCCTGGGCCTGGAACACCTGCTGGCCAGTGCGGCCATTCCACTGATCTTCCCGCCGGTCAAGGTCAATCGCGAATACTTCGGCGACGGCGCCGTGCGCCAGCCGGCGCCGATCAGCCCGGCCCTGCACCTGGGCGCCAGTCGTGTGCTGGTGGTGGGGGTCAGCGGCAACCCGCTGGGCAAACAGGCCAACGAGCGGGTGGTGCGCCCGCGCAGCGGCCTGCCGCCGACCCTGGCGCAGATCGGTGGGCACATGCTCAACAGCACCTTCATCGACAGCCTGGAGAGCGATATCGAACTGCTCGAGCGGCTCAACCATATGAGCAGTCTCGTACCCTCGGGGCTGCATCCGCGCGGCCTCGGCCTGAAGCCGGTGGACGTACTGGTGATCGCCCCCAGCCAGCCGCTGGAACAGATCGCCGCTCGCCATCGCCACGAACTGCCCAAGGCCATGCGCTTCTTCCTGCGCGGCCCGGGGGCCACCCGCGCCAGCGGCGCCGGGGTGCTCAGCTACCTGCTGTTCGAACCGGGTTACTGCAACGAGCTGATCGAGCTGGGCTACCAGGACGCCATGGCGCAGAAGGGCGCCCTCTGCCGCTTCCTCGGCCATGCCGCAGGCGCGGTCGAGGAAAGACCGGTGCTGTCGACGCGCTGAGGCTCAGGCGGTCAGGCGATCGTCGCGCAGATCGCGCAGGGCCTGCTCGATCTCCTCGCGGCTGTTCATCACGAAGGGGCCGTGCTGCACGATCGGCTCGCGCAGTGGCGTGCCGGCGATCAGCAGCACGCGCGCGCCGGCGGCGCTACCCAGTTCGATGGCGCCGGCCTCCGACAGGCGCGCCAGGCGGCCCTTGCCGATGCTGTGGCCGTTGACCGTCAGCTCGCCCTCGTAGACATACAGCAGCACCCGCAGGCCATCGGCCAGGCGCGGGGCGATATGGCCGCCGGCCGGCAACTGCAGGTCGAACAGCTGTGGCGCGGTGTGCGGGCGCTGCACGGCGCCGTCCTGCTGATGCTTGCCGTCGTCGAAGCGCCCGGCGATCACCGCCACCGAAACGCCGCCGGTGCTGGTCAGGCGCGGAATCTCCCCAGCGTCGTAGTCGCGGTAGCCGGCCTCGCCCAGCTTGTCCTTGGCCGGCAGGTTGAGCCACAGCTGGAAGCCGCGCATCACGCCTTGTTCCTGCTCCGGCATCTCGCTGTGGATGATGCCGCGCGCGGCGGTCATCCACTGCACGCCGCCGCTCTGCAGCAGGCCGACGTTGCCCAGATGGTCCTCATGGCGCATGCGCCCTTCGAGCATGTAGGTGATGGTCTCGAAGCCGCGGTGCGGGTGCGGCGGGAAGCCGGCGATGTAGTCGTCCGGGTCGTCCGAGCCGAACTCGTCGAGCATCAGGAAGGGATCGAAGCGCTCGAGGCCGGCGCCGCCGAACACCCGGGTCAGGCGTACGCCGGCGCCGTCCGAGGCACGCTGGCCGATATGCTGGTCGATCACTTGGCGGAACTGGGTCATGGGGCACCTCCGTAGTGGGAATGTGTCCATGTTATTCCTGTAAATTTAATCGATGGTCGCAACATTTATGTGTAATCGATCGACTTTATCGATTATTCGGCGATCTGCAGCTTGCGCGCCTCGCGGTACAGGTAGCGTACCTTCTCGTACTCGAAGGGGCTGTTGGTCTGGCCGTAGCGCAGCGGAGTGCTGTGGCGCAGGTCCACCAGGCGCAGGGCGGTGATTTCCGGATGTTCGCTGCTGGTCTCGGCGACATTCAGGTAGTTGATCTGGCTCTCGGCGGCGAAATCGAACACCTTGCCGCCGGTGTCGCGCAGATTGGAGGGGCCGAGCAGCGGCAGCACCACATAGGGGCCGTCCGGCACGCCGTAGAAGCCCAGGGTCTGGCCGAAGTCCTCGCCCTGCTTGGGCAGGCCCATGCGGCTGGCCGGGTCCCACAGGCCGGCGATGCCGATGGTGGTGTTGAGCAGCAGGCGGCCGGTGGTCTGCAGCGAGCGCTTGCCCTTGAACTGCAGCAGGCTGTTGAGCAGGTTGGGCACGTCGCCCAGGTTGCCGAAGAAGTTGCTCACGCCGCTGCGTACCAGGCTCGGGGTGACGTAGCGGTAGCCGCGCACCACCGGCAGGAATACCCACTCGTCGAAGCGGTAGTTGAAGTGGTAGACGCGGCGGTTCCACGACTCCCAGGGGTCGTAGACCTGCAGGGCACTGAGGGTCGAGCGCTCGAACTCGCGCTGATCCAGGTGCGGGTTGAACTGCAGCCGTTCCAGCGGTCGGGTGAAGCCGTCGTCTTCCGCGGCGGTATCGGCCTGGGCCAGGCCGGCGGCGAGCGACAGGGCGAGCGAGAGCGTCCATTTTCTAACCACGGAAGAACTCCAGCATGGCGTCGCTGTTGACGCGGTAGTTGAGGTTGCCGCAGTGCCCGCCGCGCGGGTACAGGGTCAGGCGTTCGCCGAAGGTGCGGCGCAGGAAGCCGATGTCGCCGGGGCCGAGGATCAGGTCGTCGGCGTTGTGCATCACCGCCACCTTGCTGCTGCCCTTCAGATAATCCGCCAGGGCATAGAGGCTGACCTGGTCGATCAGTTGCGGCAGGCTGCCGCCGTCGTGCTTGCCGCGCCAGTAGGGCACCAGTTGCTCGACTATGTAGCAGTCGAAGTCGCACTGCAGGGCGCGCTTGAAGAAGGGCGTGAGGCTGGTGCCCTCGCCGATCGGATAGCTGGGCGGGGTGATCAGGCCGCGGCGGTTGATCAGGTCGGCGGTGAAGGCCATGTCCGCCACGGAGAAGCGGAACGAGCTGCCGATCAGCATGGCCAGCTGTTCGTCGCTGAGTTTCTGCTCGGAGCGCTGAAAGTCGTAGAGCATCGCCTCGTTCATGTCGATGCGGCCCTGCTCCTCGAAGTAGCGGGTCAGCTTGGCCAGCACCAGCTCGAAGTAGGTGGTGTGGTCGTCGATGCCCGCGACCCGGGTCTGCACCAGGCGGTCCAGGTTGCTCACCGAGGTGTACAGGTTGACCGGCGGGTTGAGCAGCAGTACGCGCTTGAAGTTGAAGCTGCGCAGGCGCTCGTCCAGCTCGCTGACGAAGGCGGCGTGCAGCCCGCCCAGGCTGTAGCCGGTGAGGTGATAGTCGCTGACCTCGAGCCCGGGATGCTGGGCGCGCACGGCCATCATCACCCGGTACAAGTCCTCGGCGTCGTCCCTGGACACGCCCGGCGTGGCGGTGCGCGAGGCGGCGCTCATGAAGTCGTAGCTGGTTGGCGAGGACAGCTGCACCACGTGGTAGCCGGCGCCGTAGAACAGGCGCTTGAGCTCCTCGGTCTTGCCGCTGGAGTAGTGAGCGCCGGTGCCGGCGATGATGAAGATCAGCGGCGCCCGGCCGTCCTGGCGGGCCAGGCGATAGCGCAGCTTGGTGACCGGCCAGAAGTTCGCCGGCAGCTCGAACTCGCGCTCCGGGCGCAGCTTGAGCTCGTAGTCGGCCTGGTCGATATCCTCGTCGGCGGGCAACTGCGGACGCAGTTCCGGTGGCGTGCCGGCGATGGTCGCCTCGAAGGGGTTGGCCAGCGGGAAACCGTAGCTGGCGGCATCGATGTCGGCGGCGCCGGCCTGGGTGGCGAGCAGCAGGCCGGCGAACAGGCTGGCGATAGGGCGGGAGCGGGGCATGGACGGATCCCTATGACGGACTGCGGGGAGTAAATAGCGACGCTCTGACAAGCGCAAGCGCGCCGCAGTTCGCAGGCGCGGTTCGGCGGAGTCGCCGGCCGCCGCACGGGCACGCAAAAAATCCGCTGCCGCGCTCTTGTGCTCGGGCGCGCGCCAATTAAGCTGGGCGCCTTTTCGATCCGCGGAGCCCGAGAATGCCCCAGCGAACCTCCCTATTGCTGCTGTTGCTGCTTCTGCCGCTGTGGCTGGCGGCCTGCTACGGCCTGCGTTTCGCCCTGATGGAGGATGGCCAGTGGGTGGGCCTGTGCGCCGAGCAGGCGGCACGCTGGGAATGCCAGGCGCGCGCCGGCCTGGGCTATCTGATCCACTTGCGAGTGCTCGCCTGGGGCGCGCTGGCCCTGGCCGTGGCCGGCTTCCTGCTGCCCGCCAGGTCCGGTCGCGTGCTGGCCGGCCTGGGGCTGCTGCTGGGCATTGCGGCGCTGGTGCTGTACGGCGCCAGCCTGGCGGTATTCGCCCTGGTGCTGGCCGGGCTGCGCCTGGTGCGTGCGCCGCGCCCGGCCTGAGCGTTAGCGCTATCGCTTGAATCTGCGTGCGATCAGGTGATCCAGCGACACCGCACCGGGGCCCTTCGCCAGCAGCAGTAGGAGCACCGTGGCCCAGACGCCGTGGGTCGGGTAGGCATCCGGATAGACCAGCAGCTGGATGGTCAGCGTCATGACCAGCAGCGCCAGGGCGGACAGGCGCGTGGCCAGGCCGAGCAGAATCAGCGCCGGGAACAGGTGCTCGGCGATGGCCGCCAGCAGGGCTGCGGGCTCCGGCGCGATCAGCGGTAAGCGGTACTCCTCCTGAAACAGGAACACCGCCGAGTTGGACAGCTGCGGCAGACCGAACTGAAACTCCCCGGAGACGATGTCCAGGGCGAAGCCCTGCACCTTGGTCTGGCCCGACTTCCAGAAGATCGCCGCAATGGAGAAGCGTCCGAGCAAGGCGATCAACCCGTAGGGCACTTGCTCGAAAAGAGCGATGAGTCCATTGAACAGCTGTATCGGGCGGGCGGCAGGCATCGTGGATTACTCCTGGGTAGTGAAGCGGATAATGGCGCCGCAGCGCAGCAGCAGTTCCAAGGCGGCGCTCAGGTCGAAAGGCTCGGCCGTGTCGGCGGCGCTGGCGAAAGTTGCTCTGCGGCGCAGGTTGTCGATGAATTCGGCCGCCCCGCGTTCGATCGGCATGATCTCTACTGCCAGCTCCCGGCGCATCAGCAAGGCCGCCTCGCCGCGGGTAAGGTCGATCGAACTCAGCCTTTCGGTCACATCCGGGCCCTGGTGGGCGCTCCACAGCGAGACCACCGCATGGGGCGAGCGCAGCAGCTGCAGGGCCGGGTGCAGCTCGAAGCGCACCTGTGCCAGGGCCTCGCTGTCACCGAGCAAGGCCGCCAGTTCGTCCAGCGCCAGCGCAGTCGCGTCGGCCGCGTGGTAGGACTCCAGGTACAGCATTTCCAGGCGCGCGAGGTCGGCCAGATAGGGCAGGCGGGCGGCCGGTGCGAAGCCTTCGATGAAGTCCGCAAAGCCGTCGCCATACAGCGCGAGCACCGGAGAGCGGGGCGGTTGCGCGCGCACGAACAGGCGGGCCATGGCGCGGAAGAAGGCTTCGCCGACCATGGCCTGGGTCACCGGATAGGTGTCGGCCAGGGCGTCGATCAGCGAGGAAACGACGTTGTTGCGGTAGATGGCGAAGCGCTGAGCGGGGTCGGAGCCGTTCCAGCTGCGCAGGCCCGATGGACAGGTAGGTGAGTCCTGCAACAGGCATTGGGCGAACTGCTCATGGGCGGTCATACGAGTTCTCTGCGCCGCGCGGGCATGGCCGCAGCGGTGCGCTCCAGCATGGTTTGGGCCTGGCTGGCCTCGGCCAGGAGAACCGTGAGTGCGGGGATGTCGTTGTCGCGCTCGATCAGGGTTGGCCTGGGGCCCGTCAGGCCCAGCGCGAATTCATAAAGCGCCCACACATCCGGCGCCACCGGGGCACCATGACTATCGATCAGCAAGGGTGCGCCTCGGCTGTCCAGCTCTTCGGCGAAGCCCGCCAAGTGGATTTCGCCGACCGCCTGCAGGGGCAGCCCCGCCAGGTATTCATGGGCGTTGATGCCGTGGTTGACGCAAGTCACGTGCACATTGTTGACGTCCAGCAGCAAGCCGCAGCCGGTGCGGCGTACGACTTCGTGGATAAATTCGTTCTCGGCCATGCTCGACGCCGCGAACTCGACATAGGTGGCCGGGTTCTCCAGCAGCATGCGCCGGCCCAGACGCTCCTGCACATGGTCGATATGTGCACAGACATGCCCCAGGCTCAGTGCGTTGTAGGGCAGCGGTAACAGATCGTTGAGGAAGTTGCCGCCATGGCTGGACCAGGCCAGGTGCTCGGAGAAGGACTGCGGCTGGTAGCGCTCCAGCACCCGTGCGAGCCTGTCCAGATGCGCCTCGTCCAGTGGCTCCCGGCCGCCGATCGACAGGCCGACGCCATGCACGGAGAGCGGGTAGCGCTCGCGGACTCTCTCCAGGTAGTGGTGGGCCGGACCACCGGCGACCATGTAGTTCTCGGCGTGGACTTCGAAGAAGCCCAGCGCCGGTGGTTGCGCGAGGATTTCGCGGAGGTGCTCGGGCTTCAAACCGATACCGGCGCGGTTGGGCAGCGCGGCAGGCGCCCCGCTCGAGGCGCCTGCCCTGCACGCGGTATTGCCAGGAGGTTGAAGCATGAGATCGCTCCGCGAAGGTTCACTGGCTAGTCAGGCGCCTTTCTCCTCGAACTCCTGGGGTTGGCCAAAGCCGGTCGGCGAGGTCGGCGACGGAGTCTTCTCGCAGGTGCCATTGGGTACCAGGGTCCAGGCATCGCCTTGGTAGTCGGTCTTCGAAGTGCCTGCGCACGAGGTGCCGGGGCCGGCCTTGCAGTCGTTCTTGCCTTTGAGGGCGACGCCGAAGCATTTCTCCTGATCGGCTGCCTGTACGGTTGTCGGCGCAGCGGCGATGGTCAGTGCGGTGCTCAGCGCCAGGGCCAGCGATGCAGCGGTTGTTGTGCTTTTCATGGGTCGAATCCTTGCAGCGTTGCATGAGGGTTGGGTTAGGGCGAGGTGCTGGTTATCAGCCCTACACCACATAGAGAAAGCAGACGGCGACTTGTTACAGCCGCACTGCAAAAAAGCGCGGCTCGAACGACTTCAGGTTAGGTCAGAAAGCCGCACGCCGAGGCGGCGAGCGCCAGCGGCCGAGCGCAGCGCAGGGGCTCGGCGCGATGGACCGCCCTTGTTGGCAAGAAGGGGACAAGCCCAGGCGAGCACTCGGGAGCGCCGCCCGGGGCGTGGGCGAATAGCGTCGGCTGCGTTACGCAAGCGCTGCCCGGCAGGCCGTCAGCAGCCTGCTGCGCACCCTTCGATATCAGGCCGATTGAGGCGCCGGGGGCGTGCGCAGGCTGCGCCACAGGGCGGCGACCAGCAGGGTGCAGGTCAGCGCCCAGCCGATGGCCTGCAGGTTGTGCGGGCCTTCCTGGTATAGCTGCGGGGCGATGCCGGCGCCGATGAGGGCGGCGAGCAGGGCGATCTCGCGGCGTGGGCCGCACACCGGGCGGCACAGGTAGACCAGCGCCGGCAGCAGCAGAGCCAGACTGGGGAAGCTGCGGTAGCGGGCGTCGAACACCAGCGCCAGCATCAGCACCGCAGCGGCGAAGCCGGCCGCCGCCAGCCACCAGCCGCCACGCCTGTCCAGCCAGGCGAAGGCGCGCCCGCGCCAGCCCGGGCGGGCGCCCAGGGCCAGAACGGCGTGGGCCAGCACCAGCAGGTTGAGGCCGAGCAGGGCGGTGGCCCACAGCCATTCGCCCCAGCCGCGGCTGGTGATCAGCGCCAGCTCGCTCCAGCCGAGGATGCAGGCGGCGCCCAGGGCGGCGCTCGGTGGCAGCAGCAGGGCAGCGCGGGTCGAGGCCGGGCGCCCGGCGAGAACCAGGGCGGCGAGCAGCAGCAGGCCGCTGGCGCCCAGCCACAGCGGCCAGTGCGGCAGATTGGACACCGGCCCGGCGAGTATCCCCTTGTCCTGACGCGCTGCATCGAACAGGCCCCAGTAGCCACCCACCGCGCCCTCGCTGTCGCGCTTCCAGGGTTGGTCGAAGGCCTCGATCAGGTTGTAGCGCCAGCCATTGTCCTCGGCCAGCCTGACGAAGCCGCGGATGAACAGCGCCTGGTTGACCCGGCTCGGCAGCGCCGTCTCGCGCTGGCGGCCTTCGCTGGGCCAGCCGGTCTCGCCGATCAGGATGTCCTTGGGCGCGTAGGCGCTGGCGAAGGCGCGGCGCACGTTGGCCACCTGGGCCAGCGCGGCGTCGATGCCGCTCGGCTCGTCTTCCCAGTAGGGCAGCAGGTGGAGGGTGAGGAAATCCACCGCCGGGGCCATTTCCGGGTGCTTGATCCAGAACTCCCAGACATCGGCATAGGTCACCGGCTGCTCAATCTCGGCCTTGACCCGCTCGATCAGCGCCACCAGCTGCGCCGCGGTGGCCTCCTTGCGCAGCAGCACCTCGTTGCCGACTATCGCGGCCTCGATCACGTCCGGATAGGCCTTGGCCGCGGCGATCAGCGCGGCCACTTCCCGTTCGTTGTTCGCCGTATCGGCGCCGATCCAGGCGCCGGCCAACATCTTCAGACCATGCTTGCGCGCCAGTTCGGGCAGGGCCTCCAGGCCGCTCTGCGAATAGGTGCGGATGCAGCGGAAGCGCTGGGCGAGCAGCGCCAGGTCGGCCTCGACCCGCTCCGGGCGCAGCACGAAGGGTTGCTGGAAGGGCGACTGATCCTTGGCGAACGGCGTGTAGGAGGCGCACTGCAGCTTGTGCGTAGGGGTGGCGGCATCGGCCAGGGGCAGCGGCCGACCGACCCAGTACCAGGCGGCCGCCAGCGCCGCGAGGGCGGCGAGCAGGGCGAGGCAGTAAGCGGCGAGAGAGGCTCTGGGGCTGTGGGTCATGGCGGCGGCGACTGGCTGGCGGCAAAGCGGCGCATCTTAGCCGAGCCCCGCGGCGGCGCCCAGCTCAGGCGTGCTGGTGCAGCCAGGCGTGCCTGGGGATGGCGGCGCGTTTCGCCTCGCCGTCCTCGATTCGGCTCCACAGCCTCTCGTGAAAGTAGAAGCCGACCGAGTTGCACAGCGGCTTCACCGCCGCCACCAGGCCGCCCACCGTGACGCTGCCGGTCAGGGCGTAGGCCACGGAGAAGGCAATGCAGAAGTGCATAAGGGTGAAGGTCACTGTCTTGAGCACGCTGCACCTCGTTAATGAGAGCCGTTCTTTATTGAGGTGCAGGTTAGTCGGCCGTTCTGCCGCGGTGAAATCGTCTATGGATATGCCTTGGATAGTTATGCCTAATCGATATTCAAATTCTCATAGTCTTGACCTGCGTTTTCCGCTGCGCAGGCCCTAATACTTTGGTCGAGAAGCCCGCCCGGTTACGACTAAGGTCGTCTGTCTCGCGGCCTGGCGCGCCCTACAGTGGCCTCACCGGCGATGCTCGCCGAGGGAGGACAACAATGAACGACAACGTCTACAAGCGGATCGAACAGAGCCCGCGCTTCAAGGAGCTGGTCGCCAAGCGCGATCGCTTCGCCTGGATACTCTCCGCCATCATGCTCGGCCTCTACGTGGCCTTCATCCTGCTGATCGCCTTCGAGCCGCAGGTACTCGGCACCCGCATCAGCGACGACTCGCCGATGACCCTGGGCATTCCGCTGGGCGTCGGCCTGATCCTCTCCGCCTTCGTGCTGACCGGCATCTACGTCAAGCGCGCCAACGGCGAGTTCGACCGCATGAACCAGGAGATCCTGGCCGAGGTGCAGCAATGATCGCCCGCATTCTCACCGCCGTCGCTCTGCTGGCCGCCGCGCCGGCCCTGTGGGCCGCCGGCGCCATAGAGGGCGAGGTGCAGCGCCAGCCGCTGAATCTCGCGGCCATCCTGATGTTCGTCGCCTTCGTCGGCGCCACCCTGGGCATCACCTACTGGGCCTCCAAGCGCAGCAAGTCGGCGGCCGACTTCTACACCGCCGGCGGCGGTATCACCGGCTTCCAGAACGGCCTGGCGATCGCCGGCGACTACATGTCGGCGGCCTCCTTCCTGGGCATCTCCGCCTTGGTGTTCGCCTCCGGCTACGACGGCCTGATCTACTCCATCGGTTTCCTGGTCGGCTGGCCGGTGATCCTGTTCCTGATCGCCGAGCGCCTGCGCAACCTCGGCAAGTACACCTTCGCCGACGTCGCCTCGTTCCGCCTCGGGCAGAAGGAAATCCGCAGCCTGTCCGCCTGCGGCTCGCTGGTGGTGGTGGCCTTCTACCTGATCGCGCAGATGGTCGGCGCCGGCAAGCTGATCGAGCTGCTGTTCGGCCTGGACTACCACGTCGCGGTGGTGCTGGTCGGCATCCTGATGGTCTGCTACGTGCTGTTCGGCGGCATGCTGGCCACCACCTGGGTGCAGATCATCAAGGCCGTGCTGCTGCTGTCCGGCGCCAGCTTCATGGCGCTGATGGTGATGAAGCACGTCGGTTTCGACTTCGGCACCCTGTTCAGCGAGGCGGTCAAGGCGCACCCGAAAGGCGAGGCGATCATGAGCCCCGGCGGCCTGGTCAAGGACCCGATCTCGGCCATCTCCCTGGGCCTGGCGCTGATGTTCGGCACCGCCGGCCTGCCGCATATCCTGATGCGCTTCTTCACCGTCTCCGATGCCAAGGAAGCACGCAAATCGGTGTTCTATGCCACCGGCTTCATCGGCTACTTCTACATCCTGACCTTCATCATCGGCTTCGGCGCCATCCTGCTGGTCGGCACCAATCCGCAGTTCAAGGACGCCGCCGGCGCCCTGATCGGCGGCAACAATATGGCGGCCGTGCACCTGGCCGATGCCGTGGGCGGCAGCCTGTTCCTCGGCTTCATCTCGGCCGTGGCCTTCGCCACCATCCTCGCGGTGGTCGCCGGCCTGACCCTGTCCGGCGCCTCGGCGGTGTCGCACGACCTGTACGCCAGCGTGATCAAGAAGGGCAAGGCCAACGAGAAGGATGAGCTGCGCGTGTCGAAGATCACCACCCTGGTGCTAGGCGTGCTGGCCATCGGCCTCGGCATCCTGTTCGAGAAGCAGAACATCGCCTTCATGGTCGGCCTGGCCTTCTCCATCGCCGCCAGCTGCAACTTCCCGGTGCTGATCCTCTCCATGTACTGGAAGCGCCTGACCACTCGCGGCGCCATGATCGGCGGCTGGCTGGGCCTGACCACCGCCGTGGTGCTGATGGTGCTCGGCCCGACCATCTGGGTGCAGATCCTCGGCAACGCCGCGCCGATCTATCCCTACGAGTACCCGGCGCTGTTCTCCATCCTGGTCGCCTTCGTCGGCATCTGGTTCTTCTCCATCACCGACAAGTCGGCCATGGCCGCAGACGAGCGCGCGCGCTTCTACCCGCAGTTCGTGCGTTCGCAGACCGGCCTGGGCGCCAGCGGCGCCGCCGCTCACTGACCGATTGCTCCGTGTGCACTGGGCAGCCTGCGGGCTGCCCTTTTTTCTGCGCGACTGTATGATCGCCGGCCATCCGCATGGACGAACGAGGACTCGCAAGGATGAACAGCCATTTTTCCGGCTGGGGCGCCATTGCCCTGGCACTGTGCCTGAGCCTGCTGCTGGGCTGCTCCTCCAAGGGCGGCGAGCATGCGGGCGAGGCAGCCGAACCGGTGAGCGCCGGCTATTCGCCCAGCCAGGGCAAGAGCAACGGTCGTCTGCTGGTGTGGAGCGCCGACTTCTCCGTGGAGGTGGTCGAACTCGACAAGGCCGCCGAGCGACTCACCGCGCGCATGCTCGCCCTCGGCGGCTACGTGGAGGAGAAGAGCGATTACGGCAGGCAGAGCCAGAGCTTCGTCTACCGCGTGCCCAAGGACGCCTTCGCCGACGCCCTCGGCGATATCGAGCGCAGCGGCAGCGTGCTGTCGCGCCACGTCAAGGGTGAGGACGTCACCGAGCAGTACGTCGACATCGAGACCCGGCTGAAGAACAACCTGGCCCTGCGCGACCGCTTCCGCGAACTGCTGGCCAAGGCCAGGGACGTCAAGGACATCCTGGCGATCGAGAGCGAGCTCAACCGCGTCCAGTCGGAGATCGACTCGATGGAGGCGCGCATGCGTGTGCTCAAGGACCAGGTCCAGATGGCCACCCTCCGCGTCTCGCTGCGCCAGCAGGAACCGCCCAAGCCGGCGACCATCTATGGGCCGCTGGGCTACCTGTACAAGGGCGCGGAGTGGTTGGTGGTCAAGCTGTTCGTCATTCGCGAGTGAGGTGAGCATGGAACCGCTGCGCATCCTGCTGGCGGTGCTGGCCTTTTTGGCCGGTGTCGCCGCCCTGGTCCACGGTATTGCCGTCGGGCCGCTATGGGCAGGTCTGCTTGGCATGGCCCTGTGTTTTCTCCTGGCCTACTGGCTGTGGCCGCGGCGTCGCAAGCTGGATTACGGCTGGCTCGATGTGCTGGAAGTGCTGGTGGAGCTGCCGGTGAATGTCGCGCTCTGGCTGCTGCGCCTGCTGGGGCGATTGTTCCGCGATATCGACGGCCCCGATCTGTGAAACGCCTGGTCGTCGTGCTGATTGTCCTGCTGGCTGCCGGGGCGGGCGGCTATGCCTGGCTCAAGGCGCCCTATGCCAACGCCGTGGCGAGTGGTGTGGCCCGTGAGTTTCTCGCCCTGCTGCAGGATGGGCGGTTGGAGCAGGCCTACGCGCTGACGCTCAAGGGCAATGGCCTGGTCGGGCGCGATCTGGCCGAGTTCCGCAGGGTCGCCGGGCGTCAGCTGTGCACGCGGGAGGCGTTGTCCCTGCTCCGGTTGCATCCGCCGCAGTCCAATGGCAATCGCCTGCGTCGCTGGTTGTCAGGGCGTGAGGTGGAGATGCCCAGCATCACCGCTCGTTTCGAGGGCGCCTGCCTGATCAGCATCGAGCTGCGCCGCGATGAGGTGGGGCGCTGGCGCGTGTTCAACTTCCAGTCCACGGCAGGTTGAGCCCCATGCTTGAGCTGGTGCGGTGCTTGCGGCATGGTGGGCGCAGGTTTTCGACAAGGTAGTCAACGCTATGGATACGACCTTTCTGATCATCCCCGGCTACGGCGACTCCGGTCCCGAGCACTGGCAGAGCCACTGGCAGCACCAGGACCCGCGCTTTCGCCGGGTCGAACAGCGCGACTGGTGGAGCCCGCTGTGCGCGGAGTGGGTCGAGACGCTGGAGCGGGCGGTGGCGGCCTGCGGCCCGCAGACCGTGCTGGTCGCCCATAGCCTGGGCTGCGGGCTGGTGGCGCACTGGGCGGCGCAGACCCGCCAGCGCATCCGCGCCGCCATGCTGGTGGCGCCGCCCGACCCCGAGGGGCCGGCGGCGGAGCTGAACATCCGCGGCTTCGTGCCGGTGCCCGATCTGCCGCTGGCCTTCCCCAGCCTGGTGGTGGCCAGCAGCGACGATCCCTACTCCAGCCTGGAACATGCCCATGCCGCCGCCCTGCGCTGGGGCAGCCGCTGGCACAATCTCGGCCCCTGCGGCCACATCAACGGCGACAGCGGTCTCGGCGACTGGCCGCAGGGCCGCGCACTGCTGGAGTCGCTGCTGTCCTGCTCGGCCTGAGGCGGGTAGTCGGCGGGTGGCAGAAACGAAGAGCCCCGCGTTGGCGTAATACTGTTCACTTAGGGAAATTCTGAAGAAGACTTCCCGAATCTGGTGAAATACGCCGATCCCGTTGCCCGAGTTTCCCGATGAAGCAGATGACCTTCGCCGATGCCGAGTACGCCGGCAAGCGCAAGCAGACC